>NZ_JBVAYV010000017.1:0-77570 GCF_055412805.1 Pseudarthrobacter kochi | reverse complement strand
GACCTCCTGCCACCACGCCGACAACGAAGCAACCCCCGCGTAGTCAAACGCAAGATGTCAGGCTGGCCGCTCAAACGAATACCCAAACCACCTAAGTAAACGGTATTGGGGCTAACTGCACTTCGTTTGCGAAGGCCCACCCGAGGCCGAGGTATCGGTGTCAACCTGGGCAGGTGCCGAGATTCAAGCACCAGTGCAGGTCGGCTGCGACGGGGACGTCCTTGAGGCGACTGTGCAGCTGGGCACCGAAGGAGTTGATTTCACCATGAGCCCAGGCGATGGCCCGGAGGCCCGCTACGCCTTCAGGCTCGTTCCGTCCGCGTAGCCGTGGGTCGTACCGGCAACCGGGAACGTGTCACCACAGCCGTGCGGTGATTTGCCGCACTCACCCGCCGGTTGCTGAGTAGCCTCCGGGGGGCAGCTGTTCAGCCTTGCATGAAAGCAATAACTTACAGCGAATACGGAAGCCCCGACGTCCTTGAGCTGACGGAGGAACCGATGCCAAAGGTGGGGCCGGGGAATGGTCCTGGTCAAAGTCAAGGCGGCATCCGTGAATCCGGTCGACTGGAAGATCATGGCCGGCTATCTGGACCCAGCCATGATCTTCCAGTCGACCGGATTCCCGGATGGGATGTGGCCGGCGTCGTCGATTCAGTGGGAATCGACGCGCCGCATTTCCGGCCCGGCGACGAAGTAATCTCCTATGGCCGCAAAGACTACGTCCACGGTGGCAGTTTCGCTGAATATATTGCCCTGCCGGAACGGCTCCTTGCCCGCAAGCCTGCATCCTTGGGGTGGAACGAGTCCGCCGGTCTTCCCCTGGCGGGCTTGACGGCTTATCAAGTCCTTACCCGTCTGGGCCTCAAAGCGGGCGAAACCGTGCTCATCCACGGCGGCGCCGGCGGCGTCGGATCCCTGGGCATTCAGATCGCCGCGGCACTGGGCGCCAAGGTCATCGCGACCGCCTCAGAAAAGAACCACGACTTCCTGCGGTCGCGCGGAGCCGAGCCCGTCAGCTACGGCGAAGGGCTTGCGTCCCGGGTGCGTGCCCTGCGCCCCCAGGGCATTGACGTCGTCGCGGACTTCGTGGGAGGGAATCTCGACGCCACCTTGGCTGTTCTGGCCGACGGGGGCCGCCACGCCTCCATCGCGGACAGCGACGTCGAGCAGCACGGTGGCACCTGGATGTGGGTGAACCCTGTCGGCGCCGAGCTCCAGGAGCTCGCCGATCTGGTCGACGAGCACGGAATCCGGGTTGAGGTTGCCCGGACGTTCCCGTTGCCGCAGGCGGCCGATGCCTTCCTGCTCAATATGGACGGGCACACTCGCGGCAAGATTGCGGTCACGGTCGACGGCGCCGCGTGATGAGCCCCTTCGACGCTTCGGAGGGCAGGCCGTAACGCTGCTGCTCAGCCTGGAACGGCGGCGGCAACGCGCTCGCCGTTGAAGTATTCGAGCTCCCAGCCGTCAACGGGATGGTGGTGGGCCAGGTTGAGCGCCGCGTTGTCGATGCTTTGCAGGGTGCGGCCGATGGCACGGCTGAGGCTCACACGGATAAGCGAGCCGTGGGCGACCACCAGGACACGGCTGCCGCGGAATTCCTCGGCGAGGGCTTCCAGTGCGGCCAAACCGCGCCGGGCTGCCCCGTCCTCGCTTTCTGCGCCCCGGAAACCGTCGGGGATGCGCAGCGCGTCCAGTTCGGGGCCGGCCTGCAGGCCCTCCGCGGGTCCGAAGCTGCGCTCGGTGAGTTCCGGTACGCTGCGGGCTGCGCCGAGTCCCAGCCCTGCGGCAATCAGGTCGGCGGTCTCCGCGGCACGGCTCAGCGGGGACGACACGATCGCGTCCCATTCATAATCGGAGAGGACGGCGACGGCGTCGCGCGCCTGGCCGCGGCCGACGTCGTTCAGGGGAATGTCGGTGGATCCCTGCAGCCGGCGCTGGGCGTTCCAGTCCGTCTGGCCATGGCGGACAAGGGCGAACGTCGTAAGGGTCATGAGTTCCATTCTCCCCTGAATCCCTGAATCCCTGAATCCCGGAGCCGTGGCCCGGGACGTGGGCGCCCATGTCCTTGCTGTGACTTCTCGGGATTTTGCCTGTGAATCGTCCGGCCGTCCTTGCGGGAGTCCGGTTGCCTGGGACAAGCTGTTGGTGACGTGGTGAATTGCTCAGGCAGGCTGGGCGGCGAGGGTGCCGTCGGGACGTGCCACGGCAATGCCGCCGCCCAGGCAGGAGCCCGCAGAATGGGAGGGCGCTCAATATGAAACGGACATTGTCCAGGCAGGCTAAATACCGCACAATAGGCATCTGCTCATTGATTACGTTGCTGGTAATTGTCGGAATTACGTCCCTCTTTAATTCACAGGCGACCTTCCTGCCAGCTCCGAACGCTCCATCGGCTGCGGGAGGGCCTGTGCCTGCGGTGAGCAGTCCCGCGGCGAAGGGTGCAGACTTCCAGAACGTCCCGAACCAGGTACTTTTTGCCCTTGATGGCGCAGGCAAACCGAACATTTCCGGAGACCTCACGAATATCGCGCAGGGCGACACCGGGGACTGCTACTTCCTCGCGGCCTTGCTGACAGTCGCCGCACGGGCGCCCGACACCATTGCGAATATGGTTCACGATAATGGCAACGGAACGTACACCGTTTCATTTCACAGCAAGTACGACGGGTACCCGATCCGGTGCAGGTGACGGTCAACGGTGATCTTCCGCACCGCCGCGGCAAACCTATAGGAAACGGCGTCGAAAACATCGGCGGCAAGAATGTTTCCTGGGCGGCGATTATTGAGAAAGGGTGGGCTGCCGCGAACCGTAACGGCTATAAGGGCATCGAAGGCACCGATCTCAGCGACGCCCAGGATCACGATGTGCACAATGGCCTCTACGCCATCACCGGCAAAGCGGGAGTCGACCGCAACCCGGGTGGACCCATGACGGGCGTGAGCTTCGAGCAGGTACAGCAGGATTTCACGAATGGGCTCGTGACGCTCGGAACCTCCAATTCCCACGGCAAGCTGGTATCCAACCACTCCTACGCGCTGCTGGGAGTGAACTCTTCCGACCAGACCCTAGTGCTCGGGAATCCCGAGGGGGGCCAATCCACGTTGACGTTTGCGGCTTTCCGGTCCTCGAACATCAACCAGTACATCGCCATACCGACTTACCCTTGAGAACCACAAGTCCCGAACGGCTGGCAGGGAGTGCCGCCGCCGGGCAGTCAGGAGCATTCCCTTGTACTTCCAGGCGCGGTTGAGTACAGCAGAGTCGGGAAAGCGGCCGTCCAGGTGGCGAGTGGCCGGGACATTTCTTATTCTGGCAATGCTTCTGGCCACCACCGCAGCCTGCCAGCCCGGACAATCCCCGTCCCGGTCAGGCACCCCCGGGCATGTGTTTGTGATCAACCTCGAGAACAAGGGATACGACCGGGTGTGGGACACCGGGTCCGCCGCCCCCTATCTCGCCGGGTCTATGCGGTCACAGGGGGTGCTGCTCACGGACTATTACGGCATCTCCCATAACTCCCTGCCGAACTACCTGGCCCAGATCTCCGGTCAACCGCCCAACGACAGCACCCGCCTGGACTGCCACACCTACACGCCCTTTAAGTCGTCGGGCACCGACTCGCAGGGCCGGCTCCTGGGAGACGGGTGCGTCTTCCCGGCGGATGTTCCCACCCTGGCCGGCCAGCTGGTGTCTGCCGGCAAGTCGTGGCGAGGCTACATGGAAGACATGCCGTCGCCCTGCCAGCACCCGGTCCTCGACGCCGTGGATGAGCACCTGAAGGCTGCCCCCGGGGATCAGTACGCCACCCGCCATAACCCCTTTGTCTATTTCCAATCCGTCACCTCATCGCCTGACTGCAGCAAGAACGTCGTCACCTTTTCGGCACTACAGCAGGACCTGAAATCAGTGGACACCACACCGAACCTTTCCTATATCACTCCGAACCTCTGCCACGACGGGCACGACAGCCCTTGCGTTGACGGGAGTCCCGGCGGGATGGGGACCGCCGATAAATGGCTCAGCGAGCAGGTTCCGGCGATTCTGGCCTCACCGGCGTTTCAACAGGACGGAATGCTTGTCATTACCTTCGACGAGGCCGACGGCGGCGCTGAGGGCCCCGCTGCCGGCGTCGCGGGCGGAACGGCTGGGGGCAAAGTCGGCACCCTGGTCATCTCACCGTTTACGGCCCCCGGAACAACCTCAGACCGGCAGTATAACCACTACAGCCTGCTGGCCAGTATGGAGAATTTCTTCTCCCTCCCACGCCTCGCCGGCGCCGGCGAACCGGGCGTGAACGCCTTTGGCACGGACGTCTATCGCGCTGGGCCGTAAGGTACGGATGCGTCGGTCATGCGCGCAAAGAAAGTAAACGCCGGTACCCGGCCCGGCGCCGCTCCAAAGCCAAAAGCCACACGCCGCCGTCGCGCCCTGGCCGCCGCCATGACACTCCTCGTCCTCCTGCTGCTGGTTCCGTCCGGCCAGGGGCCGTCCTCGGCGCCCGCGCAGGGCATTTCGAAAATCAAGCACGTGGTGATCATCATGCAGGAGAACCGCTCTTTCGACAGTTACTTCGGGACCTTCCCCGGGGCCGACGGCATCGCGATGCAGAACGGGGTGCCAACGGCGTGTCTGCCGGATCCGGGACGCAACGGCTGCTCCCGGCCGTTCCACAATTCCGCCGACAGCAACGCCGGGGGTCCGCACAGCCATGCTGACGAGGTCGCGGACGCCGGCAACGGCGCCATGGACGGTTTTGTCGCCCAGGCCGAAAAGGGCCTCGCCGGCTGCAAACCGGTGGACACCGCCTGTCACTACGGCTCGAAACAGACCGACGTGATGGGTTACCACGACGGGAGTGACCTGCCCAACTACTGGGCCTACGCAAGGAACTTCACCCTCCAGGACCACATGTTCGCGGCTGCAGCGTCCTGGAGCCTGCCGGCCCACCTGTACCTGGTCTCGGAATGGTCGGCCAAATGCGCCAAAGCGGGCGACCCCGCGTCCTGTGTGAACGCCCTGCAGAATCCCGACGCCGGTCCGGACCCGGAGATGATCCGCGGGACCCTGATCGGCAAATGCCAGGCCGGCCTCGATCTCCGGCCGTGCCAGGACGCCCTGCAAGCCGCGGGCATCAGCCCGGATCTCGCCACGGACATTGACCGGCTCGTCAGCGCCAGCTGCAAACCCACCGATTCCTACCCCACGTGCCAGGCCGCCGTTGACGCCGCCCCGGTACCGGCCAGCCTGAAGCAGAAGCTCAGCGAAGCCGCCAAGAAGCTCGAACTGCCCGACTACGCCTGGACCGACCTGACCTACCTGCTCCATCAACAGCACGTCCCCTGGGCCTACTACGTCTTCGACGGCACCGAACCGGACTGCCGCGACGACGCCGCGACCTGCGCCCCCGTGAAGCAGAACGCTAAAACCCCCGGCCTGTGGAATCCCCTCCTGTACTTCGACACCGTCAAGGAGGACGGCGAACTGGGCAACATCCAGTCCCAGACGAACTTCTACGACGCTGCCCGCCAAGGCACCCTCCCTGCCGTTAGCTGGGTGGCGCCAACAGACAAGGTCAGCGAGCATGCCCCCGCCAAAATCAGCACCGGACAGGCGTACGTTGCCGGGCTGGTCAACGCCATCATGAACGGCCCCGGCTGGAACAGCACCGCCATATTCCTCACGTGGGACGACTGGGGCGGATTCTACGACCATGTGCCACCGCCTGTGGCCGATGCCAACGGCTATGGCTTCCGCGTCCCGGGCCTTGTCATCAGCCCCTATGCGAAGAAGGGCTACATCGACCACCAGACGCTGAGCCATGACGCTTACATCAAGTTCATCGAGGACGATTTCCTGCACGGCCAGCGGCTCGATCCGGCCACCGACGGCCGCCCCGACGCCCGCCCCGGCGTCCGTGAAAACAGCCCTCTCCTGGGTGATCTGTCCAGAGCCTTCGACTTCAATCAGGCACCCTTGCCGCCGCTCATCCTGACGAACGCGGCTACCTACTGACAGCCGGCGGCGTTGCGCCCTGGATGACCCAGCGGTTGCCGTCCGGGTCGGCGAAGTAGGCAAACTGCACTCCACCCATGTCTTGGACGTCACTGATATCAGCGCCACGGCCCAGGAGTTCGGCGCGCGCCGCAGCTATGTCGGGTACGACGAGCTGCAGCCCTTCGAGGCTGCCCGGCGTCATGCCCGTCATTCCGGTGCCTATGACGATCGACGCGGCCGAACCTGGCGGTGTCAGCTGCACCACCCTCATCCCGGGGATGTACTCGACATCGTGGTCAAGGACAAAGCCCAGCTTCTCGGTATAGAACGACTTGGACCGGTCGACATCCGCGACGGGTACCTGCACAACTTCAAGGCGCATCTCCATGCGCCTTACAGTACCGCCGCCCGACCAGGTGCTCCCCTACGGCCCCGGAACTTCTTAAGCCTTTCTTAAAGGCCGCACGGGAGAGTGGAAGCAGGCGCCGCTCAGCGCCCTTGCCCCGACCCCGTAGGACTCCATGCCTGGACCAGCCCCAGTTGACCGCGTGACAGAACCCCGGAACCCCGCCGGCACACAGCCGGCTGCGGGCCTGGCGTTCTGGGCCATCCCACAGGCCAGCCACTGGCTGCTGTGGGGCGCGCTGCTGTCGGCGGCAGTTCTCACGCTCGGCCTGACGGCACAGCTTGTGCCCGGTGGCAGCGCGGCCGAACTCGTCGTGGACCAGGACCTCAGCCAGCACCATGCCGGGCTCCTGACCGGGGTGGCCATGGTCCTGAACGTGGTGTTCGGCCCGGCGGCCGGCGTGGTTCTCGTTGCCGCCGTCGCGCTTTACCTCTGGGTGGTCCGCCGGTCGTTAGTGAAGGCTGTCGCGTTCGGCCTCGTCGCCTGCTCCGGCTGGGTGGCCAGTGAGTTCTTTAAGCTCATCATCGCCCGCCAGCGGCCCAACCCGGCCCTGCTGTTCGATCCGCTCTCGCCCGAAACGGGCTCCAACAGCTTCCCAAGCGGGCACGTTTCCTTTGCGGTCGCGCTGGGATTTGCGCTGTACTTCCTGGCCCGCGGAACCCGCTGGGCCAAGGTCACCGCCGTCGCTGCCGTGGTGCTGGCCCTGGTGGTGGCCTGGTCGCGGCTGTATATCGGGGTCCACTATCCCACCGACGTGGCTGCCTCGTTCCTCGCGGCGAGTGCAGCAGTGTTGCTGCTTGCAGGGCTGTGGAACCGTTTCGCTCCGCGCATCCTAAACCGCCTGCCGGCCGCAGCCTCGCCCCGTTTAACCGGTTCAACTGGCTCAACCGGTTCAACCCGATCCACCCGATCCTAAGGGAGTGACCATGCACGGCATTTACGCATCAGGACTCGCCCCCGCACTATCCGCCGCGGCCGGGACCCCGTCCCTCCTTGACCCTGCGAGCCTGCTCGAGGGCCTCGGCCCGGCCGCGCTCGGCGTCATCTCCCTGATGGTGTTCATCGAATCCGGCGTGCTGTTCCCCTTCCTGCCCGGTGATTCGCTGCTCTTCACCGCAGGCCTGCTGCATGAGCAACTGCAGCTGACGCTTCCGGTGCTCATCGGCGTCGTCACCGCCGCTGCGGTGGCCGGCGACCAGATCGGCTACATGATCGGACGCAAGTACGGCCGCCGGTGGTTCAAGGACGCCGCACGGATCCTCAAGACAGCGCACCTGACCACCACGGAGGATTTCTTCCGCCGCCACGGAGGCGCCGCCGTCGTGCTGGCCCGTTTCGTGCCCATGGTCCGGACGTTCGCGCCCCTGAGCGCCGGCATCGCCCGCTATGAGTACAAGTCCTTCACACTCTGGAACATCGCCGGGGCACTGGCCTGGGGCTCGTCCGTGACACTGCTGGGGACCTGGCTGGGCCACTATGAGATCGTCGCCAAGAACATCGACGTCATCGCCGTCGTTATGGTCCTCGCCTCCGTCCTGCCGTGGGGCATCCAGCTCCTGAAACGCCGGCGCCAGAACCGCAGCGGCGTTGCCGAACCCGCAGCCGACCTCAGCGACGACACAGCCGGCGAACTGCCGGCGGAAGGCATGGCACGGGAGAATAGCTGACATGACAACCGCTGACGGCCGGCCGTCCCTGCTCCTGGTGGAGGACGACGGCGTCCTGGGACCGCTGATCGCCGAACTGCTGGAACCGGACTACCGGATCCGGCTGGCCAGCAACGGCCGGGACGGCCTGCACCTGGCGCTGACCCAGGCCTGGGACGTGATGGTGATCGACCGTGGCCTGCCCCTGATGGACGGCATCGCCCTGATCACTGCGCTGAGGTCCAAGGGAGTTTCGACGCCGATCCTGATCCTCACGGCCCTCGGGGCCACGGACGAAAAGGTCAGGGGGCTCGATGCGGGCGCCAATGACTACATGACCAAACCGTTCGACGCCGGTGAACTCGCGGCCCGCCTGCGCGCCCTGACGCGCACCTTCACGCCGGCCACGGCGCCTGTGAGCATCGGAGACTGGGACTTCGATCCGGCGTCGCGTTCCGTGCGCTCTATCTACGGGCAACTGGTGTCCCTCACGGCCAAGGAGGCCGAGCTGCTGGCCGCCCTGGCCGTCGAACCGGGCAGGGTTTTCACCCGGGAAGAACTGCTTGGCGAACATTTCCAGGCCGCCGACCAGCCCGGCCTGATCGACACGTATGTGCACCACCTCCGAAGGAAGATTTCCAAGGCCGTGGTCCGAACGGTCCACGGCGTCGGCTACCAGATCGGCGATGCCCCATGAATCGGATGTCCTCCGCGGCAGGCGAACCGGACCGGGACACGCTCCGGCGGGCCTCGCTCAAAGTCGCTTTACGGATCAGCGCCGCCTGCGCGGTGCTGGTTCTTTGCCTCCTCGCCGCCGCGACCGTCTACCTGATGAACAAGCTGGCGCACCCCGACCTGCCCGGCTCCGTTGCGCACGGGGAGGCGTACACCTATCTCGATTCCAAGGACCTGATCGAGGCGATGATCATCGCCGGGGTGGCGGGGATCGTGCTGGCAGGCGTCGTCGGGTGGCTCAGCGCACGCAGCGCCATCCGGCCGCTGGGGAAAGCGCTGGCCTTGCAGCGGCGGTTCGTCCAGGATGCCAGCCACGAACTGCGCACGCCCCTGGCCATTCTGGACGCGCGCATCCAGCTCGCCCAGCGCGACGCCGTCCCGGACTCCAAACCGGGGCGGGCCCTGGGCAAGATCCGGGAAGATGCGGCCACCCTGACCGGGATCGTCAACGAACTCCTGCTGGCGGCCACCGGGGCCGCACCGGATCCCGCCGCGGAACCGGTGGATCTGGCCGACGTCGCCGGGGCCGTTACTGAAAGCCTGCAGGAACTCGCGGCCCGGGAGGACATCCGTCTCTCCTTCTCCGACGGCGGCCAGCCGCTGGCCCGCATCGACCGGAGCTCCTTGCGGCGGGCCGTGCTCGCCCTGGCGGACAATGCCCTGGCCCACACGCGGTCCGGCGGGAGCATCACCATCAGCACAGGAATCGAGGGCAACCAGGCGGTTGTCTGCGTGGCGGACACGGGATCCGGAATCACAGGCGTGGACCAGGCCCGGATCTTTGACCGATTCGTCAGGACGCCCAGCCCGGATGGAACCCGGGGCCAGCGAAGCTTCGGCATCGGCCTGGCGCTGGTCCGTGAAATCGCCACGGTCGCCGGCGGCACCGTCGAGGTGGCCAGGACCGGGCCCGAGGGTACGACGATGAAACTCAGGCTTCCGCTGGCCCGGCGCTGAGAACAGGCCGCGGTTCCTCGGAGAATAGCCGGTACTAAATCCTCATTGTGGTGGCGGCGCAACTGCGCCACCATGGCCGTATGGATGCTGAAAAAACTACGGCAGCGGAGCTGAACCTTCCCCAGGCTTTCCTCCTACTGGCAACGAACGACAAAGACGGCAAACCTGAAGTGCCGCTGTACGCGCTCAGGACCACTCTGGCGGGGGCCATATTGGCCGAGCTGGACCTAATCGGTGCCATCGAACTACAGGGCAAACGCGTCCGGGCTACCGGCGCCGCCCCGCAAACGGACCTCCAGCACGAGCTGGAGATCATCCGTCACAAATCCCGGCCCCACACGCCCAAGCGGTGGGTCTCCATGCTGGAGGGCCGCGCCGAGGTGCAGCGCGCCTACGAGGGGATGGCGGAACTGGGCATCGTGGAGCATGTCGGCGAAAAGCGCCTGGGTCGGTTCCGGACAGTGCGGTACCCGGAGAAGGACCACGCTCCGGAGGCAGCGCTCCTGAAAAAGATTGAAGCTGCACTCAGCGGGGTGCAGCCGGGTCCGGGGGCGTCCGATTCCAAGGCGCCTGACGCCGGGCCAGTGCTTGACACCGGGACGCCTGACACCGGGACGCCTGACGACGCGAAGCCTGACGCGGGGAAGCCCGAATCCCAAGCTCCCGACGAAAGGACCACAGCGCTGATCGCCCTGCTTCATGCGGCCGGGCTGCTGGGCAAGCTCTTCCCGGCGGCAGACAGAAGCCGCACGGGGGAGCTGGCGAAGGACTACTGGCCGTCCCGCGCGGTGGAGGACGAACTTCGGATGATCAGGCTGGCAGAGGAAGAAGCCGCAACTCTGTGATGCTGAGCGGAATCGCTATGCGGGGGAGTCTCCAGCCTGCGCGGACTCCAGCAGCCCCGCCGCTGGCCCAGCGCCGCAGCGCGATTTCTGCGTCGTCGAACTCCATGAGGGCCAGCCGGCACAGCTCTTGTCGATCACCCGGACCACGGTATGCGGCGGGGGACCGGGTCCTGGAACACGTGGCGCGAAGGCTCTCCCAAGCAGTGCGTGGCGACGACACCGTCACGCGCTACAGCGGAGACGAGTTCGTTGTCCTGATTCCCAGGTTGGAGCACCCGGCGGAACTGGAGGCAGCTGCCGACCGGGTCCGGAGCCGCCTGTCCGATGCCGTCACCACCGCGGGAACCGAGCCCCGGCTGGGCCCGTCCGTTGGCGGTGCGGAAACGGCCGTCCCGGCGGGCGTCGACGCGGCGGAACACCAGGAGTTGACCAAGGCCCTGCTGATCACTGCCGGTCCCTTCATGTACCGGGTGAAGACCGATATGCGGCGGGCCGCCGGCGGTTGACCGGCGCCTGACAAGGAACGACGACGGCGGGAGACTCCCGCCGTCGTCGTGGTGTTGCTTCGTGCTGTGTCTGCTACAGGTTGACCGTCTCCAGGTTGGCCCCGCCGTGGTTCAGGCTGAGTGTGAAGGTGTTGGGTCCGCTGGCGTGGACGGCGATGTTGCTCTTGGGGGTGTTGTGGCGGACCGAGAGGTCGTGGACCAGGGCGTCCAGCTCGCTGTGCATGTTGGAGCGGTCCCAGAGCTTGTGGGTTACAGAGGTGGCAGTTTCAAACGTCATTGTTCAGTGCTTCCATTCATGATCCGGAGGTCCGGCTGCCGCACCGATGCGGAGCCGCCGTGGGGCCAAACCGGGAACGCTCCGGGACCGTTGGCGGCTCTGCGAGCTCACCGGTTTGGCCTCATTGCGTCCACCAGGATGGGTAAAACTGTTGCCGCTGTTCCGCTGCGGACGTGTGGCGTCGCGGTGGTCAGGGCCGGCTCGGCGGGGGTTTGACATCCATGCCTTGCCTTTCCATAGTGCACAGCGCGGCGCGGGAGGCTCAAGCCAGATAGCGATTATTGCGGGTGAGACTCATCACAGCCGTCCGGTGCGACGCCAACGACTACGGCGGCCCATCCGCCGAAGGCCAGCCACACAAGCAGTGAGACCAGTCCGCCCATCTGTTCGACGAAGACGAGTTCAGCCGGCACCCGTCGACCGGCGCACGTGCCGAAGGCCAGCCCGCCGCAGAACGCGGCAACGAATCCGTTGCCCCCCACGGCCAGGGCGGCGGTGTAGGCGAGCAGGCTGAGGGCGAGGACTCCGATGCCGGCGAAATCCACGACGGCGGTCCCGTGCCGGCGGGCCAACGGCAGCAGCCATCCACCCACGGCACCGGAGAGCGCCGCGGCTCCTGGCTATCACCGTCGAGAGGGGCCTCAACGATGGCATCGCCAAACGAGCCGTACGGTTCAGTACACAGCCCGGCCCGTCACGGCGTCAGGGAACTAGGCCCTGTTCTGACCGTGGCTGCGCGGGTCTGAGGAACGGCTTCGTGGTCTTCGAGCCCCCGGTCCTAGAACGGGTACTGCGCGATCTCGGGACGCATGGTGAGCCACTGGACTTCGGTGAAGGCCTCGATGTTCGCCGTGGCACCGCCGAACCGCGAGCCGGTGCCGGAGGCGCCCACACCGCCGAAAGGTGCGTTGGCTTCATCCAGGACGGTTTGTTCGTTGATGTGCACCTTCCCGGAGTGGACCCGGTCGGCGATTGTCATGGCTGCGCCCACGTCGCCAAGGATTCCGACGGAGAGCCCGTATTCGTTGGCGTTGACGAGTTCCACTGCCTCGTCGAGGGTGGAGAACTTGACCACCGGGGCGACCGGGCCAAAGATTTCCTCGGCGAACGCCGGGTTGTCCGGGCTGAGATCCGCCAGCACCGTGGGCCGGTAGAACAGCCCCTCGTGGGTTCCGCCCGCCGCGATCCGGGCGCCGGCCTGGACGGCGTCTTCGACGATCGAGTGGATGCGCCTGAGTTGTGGCTCGTCAATGATCGGCCCCAAGGCCACGGCACCGCTGGCCGGGTCGCCGACCGGGAGATGGGAGGCCTTTTCGCTGAGGGCCGCCACATAGGCGTCGTAGACGGATTCGTGGACAAGGTGCCGGCCGGTCGTCATGCAGATCTGGCCCTGGTGCATAAAGGAGCCGAACGCGCCCGCGGAGGCCGCCTTCGCGACGTCCGCGCCCGGCAGCACGATCAGCGCGTTATTGCCGCCGAGCTCAAGGTGCGCGCGCTTGAGGTGCCGGGCCGCGGCCTCGCCCACCTTGCGGCCCGCCGCCGTCGAACCGGTGAAGGACACCACCCGGACTTCAGGGGCCTCGACGACGGCGGCGCCCGTCTCGGCGCCGCCGGGCAGGAGCGAGAGAACGCCAGCGGGCAGGCCCGCTTCCTCGAAGACCCGCATCAGCGCAACGCCGCCGCACACCGCGGTGCGGGGGTCCGGCTTCAGCAGCACGGCGTTGCCCAGCGCCAGGGCCGGTGCCACCGAACGGATGGACAGGATCAGGGGGAAGTTGAAGGGCGCGATCACGGACACGACGCCGGCGGGGCGCCGCCGCGCGAATGACCAGCGCGCCTCATTGGAGGTCAGGACTTCTCCGGCCGGGTGCGACGGCAGCGCTGCGGCCTCGTAGCATTCGTTGGCCGCGATGTGCGTTTCCAGGGCGGCCTTGGCCGGGATACCGCCGCTTTCGCGGATGATCCAGCGCTGGATTTCCTCGGCATGCTCCTCCCAGAGCTGGCCGGCGCGGCGCAGGATGGCGGCCCGTTCCTCCGGTCGTGTGGCAGCCCACGCGTGCTGGGCTTCGGCGGCCACGGTGGCGGCGCGACCGACATCGGCAGCCGTGGCGACACCGAAACGGCCCAGGACCGTGCCCGTGGCCGGCTCAACGACATCCCGGCTTCCGCCGGATCCTTCGGTCCAGCCGGCGATGTTGATTTTCCCGTCCCAGCGGCCGGAATCGAGGAAGGTGTCGAGAATAACGTCGGAGACAGTCATGATGTCCCTTTCAGTGGGTTGGGTCAGAACGGGGAGACGGTCGTGATGGGGACTTCGATGAGCGTGGGGCCGTCGGAGGCAAGGGCCTTGGTGAAGCAGTCGCGCAGCTTCTCCAGCGACTCGGCACGGTCCGCGTCCACGCCGTAGCCTGCGGCGAGGGAGGCGAAGTCGATCCCGGGCACGTCCAGGCCGGGTGCGTCGAGGGCGTTGAGTTTGGCCGCGAAGCCGCGCAGGGCGCCGTAGGTGCCGTTGTTGAGGATCACGAACACCACGGGGATCCCGTACTGCGCCGCCGTCCACAGTGCAGTAATGCCGTAGTTCGCAGAGCCGTCGCCGATGAAGGCCACCACGCGGCGACCCGGCTCGGCCAGCTGGACTCCGACCGCGGCCGGCATGCCGAACCCGAGGCCGCCGGAGGCCGGGAAGTAATAGCTGCCGGGTTGGCGCATGTCCATCCGGTCCCAGAAGGCCGCGACTGTGGACGTCGTCTCGTTGACGTACACGGCGTCCTCGGGGGCGAGGTCATTGATGAGCTCGAAGACGGCTTCCGGGGCCAGCCCGCCTTCAGCGGGTCCTGGGGCTGCCAGTGCGGAGAGATCCGGCCTCGGGCGCGGCCGCAGCTGCACGCCGCGGTCCTGAACTGCCCCGGCCAGCCTGCGCAGTGCAGGACCGATCGAGGCCACCAGCGCGCGCCCCATCGGTGCCCGGGCAGCCTCTCCCGGATCGCACGTGATCTGCAGGAGGGATGCGCCCGCCGGGAGGTAGTTCCCTGGCTCGTACTGGTGGTAGCGGAACACCGGGGCGCCGACTACCAGGATCAGATCGTGTCCGGCCAGCAGGCGGGTGATGCCGTCGACGGAGGCGGGCAGCACGCCACGGAACGCTGCGTGTGTGGTCGGGAACGGGCAGCGGGGCGCGGACGGTGCCACCCACACCGGGGCGCCGAGGCGCTCGGCGAGCGTGACGGCGTCGGCGTTCCCCCGGGCGGAGTCGACGTCGGGTCCCAGGACCAGGACGGGCTTCTCGGCCGCGTCGAGCGCTGCCACGAGGTCCGCGAGCTGGCCATCGGAAAGCTCGCCGGCGTGTTCGACCACGCGCGCGGCCAGGTGTTCCTCCTCAGGTCCGGTTTCCTGGGCCCAGTCGTCGTAAGGAATGGATACATAGACGGGCCCGGACGGCTCAAGGGCTGCGGTGTGGATGGCCTGGCCGATGGTGCGGACGACGTCGCGGGGCGAGGCCGGCTCCGCGCTCCACTTCACGAGCGGGCGGGGCAGCGAGGCGGCGTCCACATTGGACAGCATCACCTCCTGGCCGATCGTGGCGCGGACCTGCTGGCCTGCGGTGATCACCAGCGGCGTGTGCGAGTACCAGGCATTGGTGAGCGCCCCCATGGCGTTGCCCGATCCCGAGGCCGCGTGCAGGTTGACCAGGGCTGGGCGACGGGTGGCCTGGGCGTAGCCGTCCGCCATCCCGGCCACCACGCCCTCGTGGAGGCCCAGGACATAGCGGAAATCCTCCGGCATGGCGGCGAGGAACGGCAGCTCGTTGGAGCCCGGGTTGCCGAAAATCGTAGTGAGTCCGTGCTGGCGCAGGAGCTGGTAAGTGGCGTCGTTGACTGTGGTCATGGTGAGCTTTCCTATCCCGGGGCTGCTGGTCCTACCAAGCTAGGATCCAAACCCCTATGCCGACAAACAAATAAATCCACCCTTGCTCATAGATGGTCTCTATGATGGGCTGGTGAGTTTAGACCTGAATCTGATCCGTACGTTCCTGAGCATTTATGACCACCGCTCGGTGACCCGCGCCGCGCAGGAACTGTCCCTGACGCAACCCACTGTCAGCCATGCCCTCGGCAGGCTGCGGCGTGCCCTTCACGACCCGCTGTTCGTGCGCGGTCCCGCCGGGTACGAGCCGACGGCGCGCGCCTCGGAACTGGCCGCCGTGTTCCGCAAGTCGGTGCTCGCCGTCGACGAAGCCGTGGACGCGCACCGCGTCTTTGATCCCTCCCAAACCAGCAGGACGTTCCGCCTGTGCCTGACGGACATCGGTGAAAACGCCTTCCTGCCGCGGATCATGAAGCAGTTGGTGGTCCAGGCCCCCGGGGCCAGCCTCGAAGTGGTCCCCATGCAGATCTCCCTGGTCCAAAGCTGGCTTGCCCATGGCGAGATCGACGGCGCCATCGCGAGCGTTCCGCTGGAAGTGTCCGGCCGCCGCACCATCGTGGCCGACGACCGCTACGTTTGTGTGCTGCCACAGGAGGCGGCGGCACCGGAACCGCGCATCGCCTGGAAAGATTTCCTGGCCCTGCAGCATGTCGCCATGGACCCGGCGGCGGGCCACGACCAGGTGGAGCAGGCCATCCGGGCGCAGCAGGTGGACCGGACCATTGCGCTGCGGGTTCCGCATTTCACCGCGCTGGCCGAGGTGGTGGTGGGCTGCGGCATGGTGGCCATCCTGCCGCGGCAGATGGCCACCAGAATGGCGGAGCGGTGGCCCGTTGCCATCCGTGAGCTGCCGTTCGATATGCCCCAGTTCGAGGTGACCCTGTACTGGGATGCCGCTGTCTCCTCCACCGGCGCCGCAGCCTGGTTCCTGGATCTCGTGGCCGAGGCGCTGGTCGAGCCGGGCGCCGAACCGTAGCTCACGGGGGTCCGGAATCCGGGCTCGGGCCTAGACGACGCCCGCAGCCCTGGCGGCCGTCGGGGAGGCGTCCTCCGTAACCTCCGGGGCGCCGGGCTTGACCTTCGGGATGACAGCCACTGCCGCGACGCCGAGCAGCGCCGCTGCCGCGAAGACATAGAAGCTGAAGGGATACGCGATGCCGGCAACCACCAGCAGGCCTGTGATCCATGGACCCGAAATCGCGCCGAGGCGGCCGACGGCGGAGACGAAGCCCATACCGGAGGCGACGATGTGGCGGGGGTACAGGTAGCCGACGAAGCCGTAGACGAGCACCTGGGCGCAGAACACGAAGAAACCGGTGACGAAAACGACGCCGTTGAGCACCACCTGGTTGTCCATCTTGATGCTCAGCAGGGCCAGCAGCACGGCGGCGGCCGCGAACCAGAACATCGTCGTGCCCTTGACTCCGCGGCGGTCGGCGACCCGGCCTCCGACCAGCAGGCCGGCGACGGCGCCGACATTCAGCACTAGGAGCAGGACCAGGGAGTCGGCGACGTTGTATCCGGCGCCCCGCATCAGCTGCGGCAGCCAGGTGTTCAGGCCGTAGACCAGCATGAGGCCCATGAAGGCTGCAACCCAGAGTCCCAGCGTGATGCGCAGATACGGCCGGCGGAGCAGGCTGCCGATTCGGACCGTCGGCGCGGGCGCACCGGCGGTCTTCGAAGCTGCGGCGACAGGGGACGTTTCCGGCAGCTTGGCCCACATAAGGGGGACGGCGAGGAGACCGAGGATGCCGCCCGCGTAGAAGAGCCATTCCCACTGGCGGCCGACCAGCAGGGCGATCAGCGACGCGGCGACGGCGCCGACGTGGTAACCGGTCATGGTCAGGGTGCTGGAGTGCGCTTTGCCATTGCTGGAAGCGGCTTCCTGCATGGCGGTCACGGCGACCGGCATGCAGCCACCCAGGCCAAGGCCGGCGAGGAGCCGCAGGATGCCCATCAGGGCCACATTCGGCATCAACGGGAACATCAGGGTGAAGACGGAGAAGAGTGCCACGCAGATAATCAGGGGCATCCGCCGGCCGAAGCGGTCCGAGATTGGACCGATCAGGGCCGCGCCGATTCCGACGCCGACGAGGGAAATCGTGGCCACGAAAGTGGCCCCGGCCGGGTCAATGCCGGCGTGCTTCGTGTCCAGCAGGGTGGGGATGGAGGCGCCCAAAGCAACGAGGTCGAAACCTTCGAAGACGACAGTGAGCCAACAGAGAATGACGACCCATTTTCGTTGAGTGTGCATAGTGTGAACGTCCTTGGTCTACACAGCCGGACGTGAAAATGTCCGGCGGAAGTTGTTATCACCCCAAGTCTGATGAGACCCCCGCCACAAGTCCAATAGATAAAGATCGCCCATTTCATAGATGGTGTCTATGGGCGGGGAGGACGACGGCGGGAGGTTACCGCCGTCGTCCTCCTTAGTTCCCGCTTCATGCGGGAGTTTTGGAGCCTACCGGTGCTCTCCCGCGGGAGCCGCCGCGGTCAGGGCAGCGAGGGCTCCGGTGTCCACATTCTCCGACGGCCCCTGCAGGTAACGAGACAGGCTGTCATCCATGGCATTGAGCCAGCGCGTGTGGTGCTTCCCAGCCATCGTGCCGGTCATCACCGAGCGGTGCACGTTGTCCCGGTACCCCAGGATGTTGTCCTGTTTGTCGCGCATCCACTGCTTTAAAAGCTCGGAAACGGTGTCCAGGTCGAACTCGGGGTAGTCCGTCTGCGCGATGAGTTCGCGCAGATAATCCGTCTGGTAATCAGCCTCGGCGTCGTGGTCCGCCAGGACGGCCTGCCGCTCCAGCCAGCCCGCGATGTCGGCTGCCCGCCCCGCGGCGTCCGGCAGTTGGATGCGGCCGAGCATCACATCACGGGCGAACCAGGCCTGCGCGTCGAACATATTGAAGGTGTAGTACTGGTCCTGTGCGCCGAGATAGAACAGGTTCGTGTTGTCCTGCCACACGACGCCCTGGTAGAGGTGATCCGGGTAGAGCACGTTGCGCGACTTCAGCGACAGCTCGCTCGGCAGGAACGGATAATTGTGCTGGTAGCCCGTGCACAGGACGACGGCGTGGAAGTCTCCGGTGGTGCCGTCGCTGAAATGCGCCGTGCTGCCCTCGAAACGTGTCACCAGGGGACGTTCCGTCGTGTTCTCGGGCCAGTCGAAGCCCATCGGTGCGCTGCGGTAACTGAACGTTACGGACTTCGCGCCCATTTTGTGTGTCTGCATCCCGATGTCCTCGGCGGAGTAGCTGCTGCCGATCAGCAGGATGTTCTGGCCGGCGAACCGTTCGGCGCCGCGGAAATCGTGGGCATGCAGAACCTCGCCCGGGAAGCCGCCGATGCCTTCGAACTCGGGGACATTGGGGAAGGAAAAGTGGCCGGTGGAGACCACCAGTTTGTCGAAGACGTGGGTCTCGGTGGTCTCGGTGACCAGATCCTCGACGGTTACGGTGAATTCCTGCGCCTCTTCGTCATACGAGACCCAGCGGGCCGCCGTGTTGAAACGCACGTACTTGCGCACGTCGGACTTCGCCACCCGGCCCTTGATGTAATCGAAGAGGACCTCGCGCGGGGGATAGGACGAGATCGCCCGGCCGAAATGCTCGTCGAAGGTGTAGTCCGCGAACTCCAGGCACTCCTTCGGGCCGTTGGACCACAGGTGCCGGTACATGCTGCTGTGCACGGGTTCGCCGAAGGCATCCAGACCGATCCGCCAGCTGTTGTTCCACTGGCCACCCCAGTCGCCCTGCTTTTCGAAGCACATGATCTCCGGGATGCTGGCTCCTGCCTGCCGTGCCGACTCAAACGCCCGTAGCTGTGCCATACCGCTGGGGCCAGCCCCGATGATTCCGACTCGCATTGACATGCCTACTCCTGTTCGTTGGATCTTCTCCATCAGATTCGACGCCCGGAAGGCATATGGTCTTGAGGCATACCTGCCGTACCGCAGGCGGCGCGAGGCGCGCGGCGGGTGACGGCTTCTTCTGTGACACACGGCCGGCGCGTCTGCGCGCCGGGCCTCGATAATCAATCCCTGCGGGCCTGTGCCTGCAGCGGGAGAAAGGGCAATAGGTGTCTGCCGTCAGCAGGAAAGTGGTCCTGCATGGCTGTTCCGAGCGGTCCGCCTACGATCCAATAAGGTCGGCGGGCCTCTTGCATTATGCTCATCCGGGCTGTGGATAAGTCAAAAGGAGATGATGCAGACCGCGGGCGGTGGGCCGCGGGCCTGTGCCTGATCAACCGAATGGTTGACCCGGGGTCAGCCATTGCTCTGCCACGGATCAACCAACTGCGCGATGGCGACGGGGCAGGTGCGCGGGAGAGTGGATCTAAGAGCCTTTCGGCCGCACTTCACCCACTGAAAGAAGAACAAACGTGTTTCTTGCTATCCGCGATATCCGCTTTGCCAAGGGACGGTTCGCCCTGATGGGCGGCGTGGTCGCCCTGATCACCCTGTTGCTCGTCATGCTCTCCGGGCTGACGGCCGGGCTGGGTGACCAGTCGACGTCGGCCATTGACAAACTCGGCGCCGGCAACGGCAGCGGGGTCGCATCCAAAGCGGCGGACAGCATTGTCTTTGGTGCCCCGGGCGCCAATGAGCCGAGGGCCTCCTTTACCGAGAGCGAAATCACCGCCAGGCAGCTCGACGGCTGGAAGAACCGGGCCGGCGTGCAAAACGCCGAGGCCCTGGGCATTAGCCAGACCCGGTTCCAGGCCGTGGCTGCGGATACCGGGACGGGCACCGGCACCACCAATGTCGCCGTCTTCGGCGTCGCACCGGATGGCCAGCTGGCGCCGTCCCGGGTAACGGCCGGTACCGTCGTGATCGGCAAGACCGTCGCCAAAGCGCTGTCCCTGAACACGGGGGACAGGGCCAGCGTCGGCGGGAACGAACTGACCATCAGCGCCGTGGTGGAGGACCAGTGGTACTCCCACACCAGCGTCGTTTGGACCGCGCTTCCCACCTGGTCCACGTTGGCCCACCTGACGGACCCGGAGCAGCTCGGAACCGTCGCCGTCATCACCTACCAGGACGGAGCCTCGGTGGACGAGGCCGCCGCCAACGTCGCAGCCCACACCGTGAGCGCCTCGCGCACCGGATCCTTCCAGTCGCTGGGCTCCTACAAGAGCGAGAACGGCTCCCTGACACTGATGCAGGCTTTCCTCTACGGAATCTCCGCACTGGTCATCGTGGCCTTCCTGACCGTCTGGACCGTCCAGCGGACCCGCGACATCGCGGTCCTGAAAGCCATGGGGGCATCCGGCGGCTACGTCCTGCGCGACGCCATCACCCAGGCCGCGATCGTCCTGCTGGCCGGGGCCGGAGTCGGCGGCGGGATCGGCATCCTCGGCGGTTTCTTCGCAGCCCAGGCAGCCCCGTTCCTGGTCAACCCCGCAACAACACTCCTGCCCATTCTCGGAATCGTCGCCCTGGGCCTGGCAGGGGCGGCACTGGCCGTCCGCCGTGTCACCAAGGTCGACGCGCTCATCGCCCTCGGCGGGAACTAGGCCCTCCGTCGCCGGCCTGCCCGTCCGCAGCCGCGTTACCGATCCGCCCCCAGAACTTTCCCGAAAGGCAGCAACTCCATGTCCTCCACCCCCAGCCCTCTCGACCCCCGGTCCTCCGCCCGGGGCCCCCTGAACCTCGTCAACGTCACGCTCGAATACCCGGACGGGGACGGGACCATCAAAGCCCTGGACGCCGTGAACCTCACCGTGCAGGCGGGCCAGATGGTCTCCCTCGTCGGTCCGTCAGGTTCCGGAAAATCCAGCCTCCTGGCCGCAGCCGCCACCCTGGTCCGCCCCACCCATGGCCTGGTGGTCATCGACGGCACCGACGCCACCGGGCTCGGCGACAAGGACCTCACCATGCTGCGGCGGGAGAAGATCGGCATCATCTTCCAACAGCCCAACCTGCTCGCCTCCCTGACTGCCGCCGAACAGCTCATCATCGGCGACCACCTGCGCGGAAAGTCCGTCAAAGCCGCACGGGCCAAAGCCGCGGAACTGCTCGACGTCGTCGGACTCAGCTCCAGCGCGGGCAAACGCCCGCACCAGCTCTCCGGCGGCCAGCGCCAGCGGGTCAACATCGCCCGGGCCCTCATGGGCGATCCCAAGGTCCTGCTCGTGGACGAACCCACCGCCGCCCTGGACCACGAACGCAGCGACTCCATCGTCCGGCTCCTGCGCCGGGTCACCGACGACTTCAGGGTCGCCACGGTCATGGTGACCCACGACACCGAATTTGTCCCACTGACGGACTCGGTCGCCACCATGCGCGACGGCAAGCTCACCGCCCCCGTACTGACATCGGTCTGAGACGCAACCTCCCCATCGTGTACAACTGAGACCATGACGCGAACCACCATGGCCCGGCTGGCCGGCGGCCGCGAGATCCTCTACTTTGACGACGACGACGACGGCGAGCGGCCCGCAGCATCCCTCGTGGATCACCGCAGGCTGCCCGCCCGCCCGGAACCCGGCGAGTTGCGCTTCGATGCGCTCAGCCGCGAATGGGTTGCCGTCGCCGCGCACCGGCAGGCGCGGACCCACCTGCCGCCGGCGGACCAATGCCCCATCTGCCCGACGACGCCGGCCAACCAAACCGAGATCCCGGCCCCGGACTACGACGTCGCCGTCTTCGAAAACCGATTCCCCTCGCTCGGCCCGGATGTGACCGAACTCCCCGCCGCACCGGGCTGGGGGGACTCGGCCCCCGCCGTCGGCCGCTGCGAAGTGGTGGCTTTTACCCCGCAGCACACCGGGTCCTTCGCTGAACTGGGCTGGCGCCGCACCCGCACGGTGATTGACGCTTGGGCCCACCGGACGGAAGCGCTCAGCGGCCTCCCCGGTATCCAGCAGGTCTTCCCCTTCGAAAACCGGGGCGCCGAAATCGGCGTCACCCTGCACCACCCGCACGGGCAGATCTACGCCTACCCGTACGTGACGCCCCGCGCCGCGGTCCTGGCCGCCGCAGCAGGGCAGTACGCCGCGACGTCCAACGGTACTTCGACCCTCACTTCCGCGCTGCTCCGGAACGAGCGCCGCGACGGCAGACGCATGGTGCTGGAGGGCGAACATTTCAGTGCCTATGTGCCCTTCGCGGCCCGCTGGCCGCTGGAGGTCCACCTCGTCCCGCACCGCGAAGTCCCGGACCTGGCGGCGCTGGACGGGGCCGAGCGGGACGAATTGGCGGAGCTGTACCCCGAACTCCTAAAGCGCTTCGACGCCCTCTACGCGACGCCGACCCCCTACATCGCGGCCTGGCACCAGGCGCCGCTGGAACCAGCCCTGCGCAGGACCGGCCACCTGCACCTGCAGCTGACCTCGCCGCGCCGCGCCGCGGACAAGCTCAAGTACCTGGCCGGCTCCGAGGCCGCCATGGGTGCTTTCATCAACGACACCACCCCCGAATCCGTTGCCGCCCGGCTGCGGGAGGTGGCCAGCGAGGTGACGGCGGGGCGCCTTTCCTGACGTCGGCTACTGCCACACCCGCACATAGTCCACCCTCATGCTGACCCGCTCGCCGAAAAGCCGGGGACCCGCCGAGACGCCCAAATTCAGGATCAGATAGTGGGGGCTGTTTCCATCAACCGTGGGATAGGAGTGAACGAGCCGGCCGTCGTAGTAGATGTCGTTGGCTCCGGCCTTCCGGTGCAAACCGTAGGTGTGGTAGGCCCCGGCCCAGCAGGCGTCAATCGTCCGCTTTTTCCTGCCCTCCGCTGAGTGATACACGCTCCACATATCACCGGCAAGGGGCTCCGCTATGTCGATTTCCCCGGTACGGGGATACCGCTGCCCCACGGTCCACCACGCTGGCCAGTTGGGGATCCCGCTGCTGCAGGTTCCCGGGAAGTAGATCCGTGCTTCGATGTAGCCGCTGCTGAACTCGAAGCCCGCATGGCCGGGAGCGCCGTCCTCGGGATTGGTGGAGAGAAGTGCGCCGGACTGGGCATCGGTGAGCTGGAGAACTGCTTCGCCATTGGCAACCTTAACGTTGCTCGAACAGGTCTTGACGTTGTTCATCACCGATTTGGGATCGCAATCATTGAACCAGTAGGGAGTCCAGACTGCTGTGTTCAGGGTGTCGAAGTCATCGTCGAAAACCAGATGCGACGCGCCGTCGACGCCGGGCGGCACCGTGTGCGTCGAGCCCAGGACCGGCGTGACTGTCAGCGAATCCGTTCCAGCGGGATTGCCGGAGGAGGCGTCGCCGGAAGTGTCTGCCCCAGTGTCAGGAGCAGGGGCTTCCGCCTGCATGCCAGCCCCGCGATCGGAGGACGGCGACTCCGCCGCCATGCCGGCTCCCGAGGCGCCGGAGGCCGCGGGATCGGCTGCGGCAGATTCTGTAATAGGTGCACTCCCTGCCAGCCCGGCCAGGATGAGAAAGCAACACAGCCCCTGCAACGAGCGGCCCTTCATGGAAAAGCCACGCCTCGGGTCGGGGCCAGGACCGGATGCTGCCGATGCTGTGGTCCCCTTTCGGCCGGTGCCCACCCCGTGGCACCGGGCGCTGTGGCTGGTTGCACGATGGTCCTTCCGTTTACGACTCGGCAGGCGGCCTGATCCTCTTCTTGCGCTCAGGCGATAGGCGGGTTTGCCGCAGGTCAGGAGTACCGGCTACTCGCCTGTTGGCTTCCTACTCTCGTGTCGGCGTCCCGGATTACTTGATAAGCGCCAGCCACCGAAGCTGGACATTGTTCCGAGCCCACAACCCACCAAACTGCTAGGCTCCAGCTATCGGCACCGTCCGGCGACGGCAGCTGGTGCAACAGCGGGGTTGCGAGTGAGGGAGACGCCATGACGGTTGCCGAAATCCAGGTTGACCAGCGGGTGATCGGGATCGACTCCCGCCGGTTCGCTTCCGTGGAGAAGGCGCTGGTGGAGCTCATCACCAACAGCGACGACAGCTACGCCCGGCTGGAGAAAACCGGGGCGCCCGTGACCGGCAGCATCCACGTCGGCTACGAGCGGCACTACACCGGTGCCGTGCTCATGGTGACTGACCAGGCGGAGGGCATGTCCTTCGAAGAGGCCGCCCGCATCCTCACCTACGGCGGCGCGCACAGCCCGCTCTCCCGCGGCGAGGGCAACGGCCGTGGATACTTCGGTCGCGGACTCAAGCAGGCAATCTTCGGCCTGGGTCACGGCTGGATCGAGACCATCAGGGACAGCCGGTTCACCCGCATCGACGTCTTCCGCGGCGAGAACGGCGGCTACCTCTACGACGACGGCGAGGAGGACCGCCGTGCGTTTCCCGCCGACTACGCCCGCCTCGGCATTCCCGCGGGCGTCGCCGAGAGCGGCACCCGGGTGACCATCGTCGTCGATAATCCCCACGTCACGATCACCCAGCACGCAACCCTGCTGCAGTCCCTCTCGGACAACATCTATCTGCGTGACGTGCTGGACCGCCGGACGGTGGAGCTGGTGCCTGGCCGGGGCGGCGGACAGCATGGAACCGGGCACGACGCCAGCGAGTTGATCCGCTTCCAGGAGCCCCCGGCCATGCTGCTCCTCGGCCCGGAGCACCCCGGCAGCTTTAGCCACGAGGGACAGGAGCATCCATTTACCCTCACGCTGAAGCGGGCGAAGGATGTGGAGCTGACGCTCAAGGGCGACGAACGCACCAACGGCCTGGTGGTCCTGTCCGGGATGGCGGCGCTCGACTGCACGCTGTTCGAGTACGAGAACCAGGTGGGAACGGAGTATCTGTTCGGCACTGTCCGCTGCGCTGCGCTGACCGAGATGCTGGGCCTCGGCAAGGCGGTCATCAGCGACGAGCGGGAAGGGCTGAACTTCAAGGATCCGTTTGTGGCAGCGTTCTCCCAGGCCGTCAGCGCCATGATCGGCAGCGCGGTGCGGGACGAGAAGGAGAAGGTCGCGCACCTGGAACGGGCCACCACCTCCGGCCGCACCGCCGAGATGATCGAGCGCCTGCTGCAGCACATGAGTGAGGCGGCCGTGGTGGACCTGGGCATCGAGTCCTCCCCGGAAGCCGCCGGCCGGATCCCGGCCGAGGAGGAACCACCGGCCGCCCTGCGGTTCACCACCCCGTTCTACTACCGGAAGCCGGGGCACCCGTTCCACGTCGCCCTGCTGGTCGATGCAGGCCAGTTGCCCGACGGCGAACAGCTCACCTTCGAACTCGTTCTGCCCGAGTCGATGCGGATTGAACCTGAGCCTGTTCCCGTTCCGGTCGGTTCGTTGGACGGCACCCAGCGGATCGAGTGGACGGTCACGGGGGACGCCGCGGGGGAGCGGGGTGAGATCACCGTCCGGGCCGGCGCCTACTGGGCATGGTGTGAGATCGTGGTTGCCGAGCACGCGTCCCACCGCAGCGAAAGCCAGCCCCCGCACCCTGCGGTTGTTCGACCCGCCGGCCACCCCGCTGAGCACCCCGCGGCGCACCGGGTTCCCCGGGACCACGGTATGGATCTGTTCATCGGCTACGAATTCCGGAACCTGCACAACAGCGCGGACCGGGCCCTCTACAGCGCCGCGGAACGCAAGGTCATCATCAACACCGGCGCACCGACCGTGAGGCTCTATGTCGACGGCCGCGGGCGCTTCCGAGACTCAGCGCGGCTGCTGCTCGCCGAACTCTTTATGGACGTGATCTCGGACGAACTGGCCCGGCGGCGCATCGGTCAGCACGGGCATGGGGGCGAGCTTGAGGCTTTCCACAGCGCCAAGCAGGACATCATCCGGCGCTATGGCAGCGACATCCACTTGTCGTTCCTGAGCTGAAACACGCTTCCGAGGTGGCGTCGTGATGCGGTGCCGCGCCCCGGCACTGGCGCATGGCCGCCAGGCTACCGCTGCAGCGGCAGGTACAGAACCGTGTAGATGCCCAGGCCGGCGAGTACCACAACGCTGCCGGCAATCGCCGCCGTCCCCCGGATGTTCGCGGTCATCACCGCCCCGCCGATACCGCTGGCGTGGTGGTGGTAGCGGCGCCGCTGCGTGAGGGCGATGCCCAGGGCGACCAGGAGTGAAGCCGCCACAAGGGTGCCGGCAAACCAGCCGTGGTGGGGCACCCAGCGCAAGAAGATGCAGGCCGCCGTGACCAGCGTGAAGGAGGTCCGCCGCCACGCGAGGTCCGTGCGCTCGGGCTGGAGCCCCGGGTCGTTATGAACAGCAGCGGGCCTGGTCTTCGCCACGGCTAGGCCGACCGCCCGATCACAAAGACAATCAGCACGGCCGCAACGAGGGCGCCGCCGACGGCCAGGACCGGAGCGAGCAGGGGCGCCGGGAGCGGAGCCTGGCGCCGCATGGCCCGTTCCACATTGAGCCAGCGGAAGAACGAACCGCCGCCCGTCACCAGCCCCAGCAGAAGCAAGAGCACGGAGACGGTCTTGCGGAGTTCCGGGTCGAACAGTTCCGCGGTGAAGGCCTCGACCGCGATGCCGCCGGCGACCATCGCCAGCGAGGTCCGGATCCAGGCCAGGAACGTGCGCTCGTTGGCGAGCGTGAACCGGGGATCCGGGTCGGTCCCGCCGGCCAGTGCCCGAGACAAGATCCCACGACGACTCCGGCCGGTGCCCGAAACCTCCCCGGCAGCCTCAGACCCGGTGCCGGTCGCGGCCGGGGGTGCGCCGCCCGGTGCCTGGCCGACGTTGTGGGACGTGTCGTGTGCCTCTTCGTGTGCGGTCATGATGCTTTCAGGATGTCACTCGACGAGAGAATTCCACATTTTTCTGCCACCGCTGCGTCGTTCTCAGTTGTTCACGGCCGCATACAGGTTCAGGCTGGCCGAGAACACAAGCCACGAGACGTAGGGCAGCATCAGCAAACCGGCGGTCCTGCTGATGGGCCCGAAGCTGAGGACGGCAAGGGTTGCCGTCACGGCGTGGCCCCCAATGACGAGAAGGGCCAGCCACAGGGCAGCGGTTTCCAGCATCGGGTACAGGCCAAAGAACGTAAACGGCCACGCCAGATTCAACAGCAGCAGGGCGCCATAGGCCCGGAGCGCCGGCCGCCGGTCGACGCGCCGCTGCCGCCACACGAGCCACACCGCTACGGCCATGGCTGCATAGAGCACCAGCCACACGGAGCCGAAGATCCATCCCGGCGGGGTCCATGGGGCCTTGTCAGCGACGGCGTACCAGCCGTCCCCGTTCATCCGGATCGGCAGGGAGCCCAACAGCGACACGCACCAGGACACCGCCAGGAAGCCGAGCAAGGCTGCGCTTTGCCGCCGCCACGGCCGGTCAACCGGCAGCGCGGGGCGCGGGAGACTGGCGTCAACGTTCGCAGGCACTGACTTACTGTGGTCAATCGGCGCCCATACGTCAAACCCCGACGGCGGGACCTGCCGCCGTCGCCGTCGTCCGCGGCGCAAAATGGATGGCGCCGCGCCAAATGCCCAGCGCTACGCGAATGCCCGCAGCGAGGGCGCAATTGCGCAGCGCAGGGTGATTTGCGCAGCGACAGCGCGTTGGCGACGGCGTCACCTGCCGCCCCTGCCCTCGGTGGAATCCGTCTGTCAGGCCTCCGGCACCCGCAGCACCTCGACTGAAGCCAGGAGGTACGGCACCGGATCAGGGTCCGTTCCCGCGGCCCACCGCATCCACGCTTCAAATGTCGCGGCGAGATAGGCCGCACACAGGTAGCAGGCCGTCTCGTCCGGAACCCCGAGATCAACAAGATAGAGCCGAGCCCTCTCGCGCTGGGGCGCCAGGGAATCATAGCTCCGGCTGGCCAGTTCGGGATGCTCCGCGATCAGGCGCAGCCGCCCCCGCGACACCGAAAGATCGGGAATTGCCGCCACACCGGCGATGGCCGCGGCACGCAATCCCGCCATGAGGCCGTCGCCGCCCTCGCGACCGTCCCCGGCCACTTCGAGGGCGAGCCCAGAGGCCTGGATCACCGGTTCCATGCCGCCCCAGATGAGATCGGCCTTGCTGGAGAAATACCGGTACAGGCTCTTACGCCCAATCCCGGCCTCGCGGGCAATGTCCTCCATCGAGGTCCGTTCGTAGCCGTTTTCGGCGAACAGCCGCAGCGCGAGCCTGGCGATGGCGTCCGGATCGATGGTCACGGGACGCCCGGGGGAACGCATGCCGGGGGGCTTGGGGTCTTGCGAAGGCATCCCACCAGTATTCACCCTTTCATAATGACACAGCGTGTCATAAGGAGGGAGATGTCAGCACTGGGAAACACTCGGAAGGACATCATGGGCAACGAAGCTTCATGGCAGGAATCCATCACCTCGGGCCGCTTCGCCGGCAGGACAGTTATCGTCACGGGCGCCGGCTCGGGCATCGGGCTGGCCACGGCCCTGCGCATTGCCAAGGAGGGCGGCAAGGTCATCGCCGCCGACATCAGCGCCGAGCGGCTGGACGAGCTGGTCGCCGGGAACAGCGGCCTGGACCTGGTTCCCATCGCCGGTGACATCGCTGATGAGGCAACCATCGCCGCCGTCGTCGCCTCCGAGGCCGGCCTCCGGGGTTCGGCCGCCGGTGCCGCGTACACCGCGTCCAAGCACGCCGTCATCGGACTGACCAGGAACTCCTCGGTGATGTACGGGCCGAAGGGCCTGCGTTTCAACGCCGTGGTCCCCGGTGCCACCATCACCAACATCGAAGCCACGTGGGGTTCCCAGCTGGCAGCCGAGCGGCTCGGCCCGCTGATGGACGCGAACATCCCGGCCCCCGCCACCGCGGCGCAGCTGGCGGCCTCGATCACCTTCCTGCTCAGCGACGACGGCACCAACGTCAACGGCGCGATCCTCGCCTCCGACGGCGGCTGGTCCGCGATCTAACAGCACGCCGGCACAACGCAAGAGGACGACGGCGGGAGCTCCCGCCGTCGTCCTCTTGCTATATCCCTGCTGTATGTCAGCAGGGCCCCGTTGGATTGGCCTGGTCAGGCAGGCTTCAGCGCTGTCCGCCAGACTGCGACGGCTTTTGCGGTGAATGTCCAGGTGGCTGTGCCGGTGGCGCCCGCGGTGGCTTGCGTCTTGTCGGCCTGTTCAGCGATCTGCGCGGCAGTGGCTTCCCAACGTTCGGTCCAGCCGCTCGGGGGCGTTGCCGCCGGCGAGGAGCTGTCGAAGCCGACGCCGCCGATCAGCATCGCGTTGTTGCTGGCGGTGGTGATGCTGGGGGCTGTGATGCTGGTCGCTGTGTAGGTGGTGTTTGTGGCTGTGACAACGCTGCTGTCCAGCGGGGTGCTGTTGTTGACACCCCGGTAGGCTGTGACGCCGCCGCCCCACTTCACCGCGGTGCTCAGTGTCCAGCTGTAACTGGCCGGGTCAGCTGAGCCCACCACCTTGTAGTAGGCGAAGACCCGCGCGCCGCTGGTGATGGAGAGATTGTTGACGACGGCTGTCCAGCCAGCCGGGGCAGCGGATACCGTCGGATTCTGGTCCGCCGTGAACGACGCGACCAGGACGTCGCCGGCCGCCGTTCCCGACGGCTTGGGCAGCGTGACGGCCGTAGTGGCCGTTGCGTTGTTCGTGGTGGTCGAGGCTCCGACTGTGATCCCTGACGGCGGCGGCGGGGTGGTGCCCGGGTTGACCGTGATGGTCTTGCTGGCCGACGTCGAGCCTCCGGCGTTGGTGGCGGTCAGTGTCGCGGTGTAGGTTCCGGCGGTGGAGTAGGTGTGCGACGGATTCTGCGTGGTGGAGGTCCCGCCGTCCCCGAACGCCCAGGCCCATGAGGTCGGTGAACCCGTGGACGTGTCAGTGAAAGCCACATCCAGTGGTGCGGTGCCCGACGTCGGAGACGCGGTGAACGAGGCCACCGGTGCCGCCGGCGGGGGTGGTGTGGTTCCCCCCAGGGGCCGGTAGGAGAACCAGTAGCGCTTGGTCACGTTGTTGCTGGCCAGGACCACCAGGCCGGTGGTGCTGTTCACGCTCTGCTTGCTGGTGGTCACGTCGTTCATGTTGGCGGACGATCCGTCCTGGATGATCGGAGTGCCGCGTCCGGAGGCGAAGACGGGGTTGTCCATGGAGGCCGTCTTTTCATAGATGGCGCCGGGGATGCCGGAGTAGGCGCAGCCGCTGACACCGGTGCCGGGTGCGGTGTGGAAGGCGTGCACGCTGTTGTTCTGCGTATCCAGGATGATTTGCGGGCGGGATACGCAGTCCCCGATCGTGGCGATCGTTGACTGCGAGAACGAGCCCGTTCCGGGCTTGAAAACCACCAGCAGCAACTGCGCCAGGCTCTGGTTGCTCGACGTGTCGTTGAGGCCGGTCTTGATCGCAGCGAACACCCGGCCAGTATTGTCGGACTGAAGTGTCTTGACGCTCAGATGGTCGTCGGCGAGCTTGTTGCCCTTGACGGCATCCTGGACCTTCCACGAGGACGTCGCCGTGGGGCTGGTCCCATCGGTGCGGGTCGCCCAGCGCACGGAGCCTGTGAGCTGGTCGCTCCACATGACCCCGACCTTGTTGTTGCCGTAAGCCACGACCGCGGAGATGTCATCCGGAGCGGGATTCGGGTTGGTGACCGGGATAACGAACGGGGAGTCCCAGCTGGTCCCGCCCGCTGCGGATCGGTTGACGTAGACGGTGTTTTTGAAGCCGCTGGTCGAATTGCCGGAGACCTGGGTCCAGGTCGCCCAGATGGCGCCTGTGCTGTCCTGGTCGATCGTCATCGACTCGCTGCTGTTGTTCATGATGGTGGTCGGGAAGCCGCTGTCCAAGGTGAACGTTCCCCCGGAGTAGCTGTAGCGGTACAGCTTGGCAGGCTGCCCCGAGACCGATGCTTTGGGCGTTGAATCGCTGGACACTGTCACAACATGGGAGGCGATGTAGAGGTGGGTGCCATCCCAGAGTGTGTCCGCCAGCGTGCTGGCCCGGGTGTCATTCGTGATACCGGTACTGACCCAGGTCTTCGTGGGGACGTCCAGCCGGTAGATTTGCCAGCCCGTTCCGGAGGTCCACATATCGGCCCACCAGGATCCGCCGTTGAACCAGAGCTTGCTCTGCGGCTTGTCCGACGTCGGTGGGTTGCTCACTCCGGAGTAGCTGATGCTGGGATAACCGTAGTCGGTGGCCGCCGAGGCGCTGCTTGAGATTCCCAGCAGGCCCCCTGCCACGACTAATGCCATTACCAGGCTCTGGCTTAGCCAGCGGACTGTACGTTTCATCTTGATCGCCGTTTCTTTCATGCGTTTGATCGCCGTTTCCATGGTGAGTTTGCAGATGTCTCCCGACGAGGTGATGCTAGCCACTCTTTCGGGAAGTGAAAAGAGCAATTTTCCCTAGTTTGGATTCTTATGTCTTTCCTGGCGGAGAAAGACCTTTCATGGAATACGCGATATGCCCCCTGGGTGGCAGCCGAACTGCACCCAGAATCCCGTTTCCCCCTGGACCCGCAGCCGCCTTGCAACTTCGTTGCGGCTTCGGCGTGCGCCGGCGCTGGAGCCTCCAGTCGAGGCGGCGTACGGTTCCAGTATCAGGACAAAAGCGCTGAAACTCAACGGAATTTGGCACTTAAGCCGCCGTCCGAGTACACCGTTCACGAATGACTCGTGGTTCCCGAGTAGGCCGCCCGGAGGACCCAAGTAGAGGCACGGGAACCGCGTGCTGAGTGGAACAAACAACCAAGTATTAGCCACTCGTGACACAACATTGGGTGAACTTTAGGCTCTAGGCAAGGCCACCGTCCAGTGGCAGCTGGGGTTCGGGGTTGCTGGTAATTCGACGGATGTCTATGAATTCGTCCGATAGGTTCTCATTCGCTGATGGCTGGGCTGTCAGCGTCCGGAAATTCCATGAAGTGGTGAGGCTTTTGTCTATTCCCAATTTGGTCCCTAATTCGCCCACGGAGCGAATTGCCGCCTCGCCGAGGGCTTCGGTGAGCGTGGTTATTCCTACGCTGAATGAAGAAATGAATTTGCCGTGGGTTCTGCGGCGCATGCCTTCATATGTGGATGAAGTGGTCATCGTGGACGGGCGCTCCCATGACCACACGATCGACGTCGCCCGGGCACTCAGGGTCGACGTTGTGGTGGTGGCTGAACCGCGCAAGGGCAAGGGCATCGCAGTCCGCGCCGGCTTTGCAGCGGCGTCGGGAGACATCATCGTGATGCTCGACGCGGACGGAAGCATGGACCCGCAGGAAATCGGCTGGTTCGTTTCCCCACTCCAGCATGACTACGACTTCGTCAAGGGCTCCCGCTACGTAACAGGCGGCGGGTCGGAAGACCTGACCTGGCTGCGGAACACCGGGAACCGGGTCCTGACGGGGTTGGCGAACACGGTGCTGAGAAGCAACTACTCGGATCTTTGCTACGGCTACATTGCGCTCCGCCGCGAATGCCTCGAGGTCCTCGAATTGGAGTCGGACGGCTTTGAGATCGAGACGGAGCTGATCGTCAGGGCCGCCCGCGCAGGCCTACGGATCGCGGAAGTGCCGAGCTTCGAACTTGACCGCATCTCCGGTGTCTCGAATCTGCAGACCTTCCGGGACGGATGGCGGGTCCTGCGCACGCTGGCCCGGGAATGCACGACGTGGGATGCGCCGACCGCGGGGGCAAGGCCCGAAGCCCTCCGACGGGTGAAGTACACCTATCCGAATGTCCGGTTTGCCCGCACACCCACGGATCCGCACAGCGTGCTTACCGTGGCGGAAGGAGCCTAAGGTGCTCGACTTCAATTTCCGGCCCACCGCTTCCGTGGTCATCTGCTCCTACACGGAGCAGCGCTGGGAACTACTCATGGACGTCATTGACTCCGTCCACGCCCAGACGCTGCAGCCGAAGCAGGTGATCGTCGTCGTGGACCACAACGAGGATCTGTACAAGCGGCTGGTGGCCGCCGTCCAGGACGTCACCCTGGTGGAGAGCACCGGTCTCCAGGGCCTTTCCGGGGCCCGGAATACGGGCGTGGGCCTGGCCACCTCGGAGATCGTGGCGTTTTTGGACGACGACGCCGTGGCAGCTCCGGACTGGCTCGAGAAGCTGACGGCGCTGTACGACGATTCCGACGTCCTGGCAGTCGGCGGCAAGGTTGAGCCGGCGTGGGAAGGCGGCCGGCCCGGCCACTTTGGCCCTGAATTGGACTGGATCGTCGGCTGCAGCCACCGCGGCATGCCCAAGGTGGCCTCCGAAGTGCGGAACGTGATCGGCGCCAACATGTCCTTCCGGCTTCAGGTGCTCCAGCAGGTCGGCGGCTTCAACCTTTCCCTTGGACGCCAGGGGACGAAACCGCTGGGTTGCGAAGAGACCGAAATCTGCATCCGGGCGGCTGTTGGCTCCCCGGGCTCCCGCATCGTGTACGAGCCGGCAGCCCTGGTGCATCACTACGTCCCGGTCCAGCGGGGAACGTTCCGCTACATGCTTGAGCGTTCCTGGGCGGAGGGTATTTCCAAAGCCCAGGTCAGCCACATCGTGGGCCACAAACGGGCCCTGGGTCCCGAGCGGCGCTACGTCCGCAGCGTCCTTCCACAGGCGGTCTTTTCCGCCCTGGCGGCCTGGGGCCGCGGTGCCGACCCCCAGGGTCTGCGCCGGGCGGGCGCCTCCGTTGCCGTTCTGGCAGTCACTGCCGCAGGATATCTGCGCGGACGCCGGGTCGCCCAAGGCTCCGGATCGCTCCTGTCCGGCCCAGCCCCTCTCGCCCATAGCGGCCCTCCCTGGAGGGAAGCCACGTGATTGAAGTCGGAAACGAGTTTGGGGTGGCAATCGAGGACGCAGGCCTGGACATTGCTCCGTCGATGGGAACCGGGGCCGCCCCTGACTGGCCCGGAGCCCTGTGGGTCGGAGCCGTCGACCTTGATGCCCTCGCGGGCTACACCCACCTGAGGCTTCAGGATTCCGTGGGCTACCACCGCGCACGCCTACTGGTGCGCAGCGGACCGTCAGTGCGCGGGTTCGTCGACGTCGACGCCCCCGGCGGCGTCCTGGACCGTGGCGTCCTTGAGTCCGCCGCGGCGGCACTGCCGTCGGCCGCAGCATCCCAGACGTCGTCGACGCCCTCAATCACTGTGATTGTGTGCACGCGGGACCGCGCGTCGCTGCTGCGCGGCGCGATCGCCGCGATCCTGCGCCTCGACTACCCGAACTTCGACGTCATCGTTGTGGACAACGGCGCAAGTACTGACGAGACACGCGACATGGTCCGTGAGGAGTTTCAAGACCCCCGCTTAATCCTGATTTCCGAGCCGAGGCCGGGGCTGTCCAGGGCCCGCAATGCCGGCTTGCGGCATGCGCGCGGGGACATCGTCGCGTTCACGGATGACGACGTCGTGGTGGACGAGTTCTGGCTGCGGGGAATCGCATCCGGCTTTGAGCAGGCCCCTAATGTTGCCTGCGTGACAGGACTGGTTCCTGCCGGCGAGCTGCGGTCGGCCGCCCAAGGCTACTTCGACGAGCGTGTCAACTGGTCCAAGATCGTGGCGCCGAAAGTCTTTTCCATGGCGGATCCGCCGGCCGACCTGCCGACGTTCCCGTTCTGCCCGGGGGCCTTCGGCACCGGGGCGAACTTCGCACTCGATCGGCGCACCGCCCTGGCGCTGGGAGCATTTGACCCGGCCCTGGGCGTCGGGACCCGCACCTGCGGCGGCGAGGACATCGACATGTTCACCCGGGTCATCCTCGGCGGGCATTCCCTGGTCGTCCAGCCTTCAGCGATTGTCTGGCACCGCCACCGGGCAGAGCTGGAAGACCTCATTGTCCAGGTCAGCGGTTATGGCAAAGGCCTGGGATCGTGGCTGACCAAGATTCTCTTGAACCCAAAAACGGCACGACTGGCCATTGCCCGAAGCCCACAAGGCGCGTTGCATTTCCTCAGAAACGCCCGTAACCATTCCCGTGGGCAGAACGCGGCCATCACGACGGCGACGGCGCCCCGGGACCCGCGCATCGCGAAGGCCCTGCGGACAGAACTTGTCTCAGTGGCGCGAGGACCACTGAACTACCTTCTTGAGCGCCGGTCGGGAAAGACATAGGCGGGTTCACCGACCACCGGCACGGCAGATGGCCTACACAGTTTTGGGGGAGCGCGTCACAAGGGGACGCTGACCACCCACTCGCACAGTCCCCGACAATCGATCAAGGAAGTTTCAGCGACATGGGTCTCTTACTCCACGACGAAACACCAACCCCCAAATCCCCGAGGCCAACGGTCTCGGCATTGAGGGCAGACAGGCCTTCGGACTTTGGGCTGGCCCTCGCCGGCCTCATCCTTGCCGGCCTCATCCTGTTCGATCTGGGCGGGCCCGTGCTGGCGCCGGTCACCCTCCTCGGCTGCCTCGTGCTGCCCGGATGGGTCCTGGTACGCCGTCTTCCCGACGCTGATCCGGTCGCACGCGCGGTCTGGACCGTCGTGATGAGCGCAGCCATCTACACCCTCCCCGCCGTCCTCATGGCGTGGGCGCATTTCTGGCATCCCCGGCCCGTCACGGCCGCCATCCTGATTGTGGCCTCGGCACTCATCGCGGTCTTCCCTCCGGGGACCGGAACAGGCCGGCATGCCGTTGACGGGCATCCGGTCAGCAGCCGCGCGCCGGACTGGCGCTCCGTGCGGAGCTTCGGGGCGTTCCGGGCCCGCAGGCTCTCGACGTACGTGCCGTGGGCCATCCTCGGCGCAGCGATGGTCGTATGGGGCGTAGCGCTGGCCACGACAGGGGAGGAGCTCGTCGGGAACAAGGGGCTCCTGACGACGTTTCCCCTGATCTGGTACTTCGCCGTGGCCGCGGTCGTGGCACTGTGCATCTGGGCCGTCGCGGCGCGGAAGATGGCGTCCAACGGCTTCCTGGCCGCCTCCACCACGGGACTCGTCGCCATGCTGTACGCCTCTGCGCCAATGGTGGACAGTGTTCCGCGTCTGCCCTGGTCCTACAAGCACATTGCGGTGACGAACTACATCGGTGCCACCGGCCAGGTGGATCCTTCAATCGACATCTACAACAGGTGGCCCGGATTCTTCTCGGTCAGCGCCTTCATGGGCGAAGTGGCCGGGTACCACAACGCCGTGGACTACGCTGCACTGGCGGAGTTCGGGTTCGGCCTGCTGGACGTTGTGATCATCCTCGCCATCGCCCGGACCCTCAGCTCCAACCCGAGGATCTACTGGACCGCCACCCTGGTCTTTGCCCTCACCAACTGGGTGAACCAGAACTACTACTCACCCCAGGCGTTCTCTTACACCCTCTACCTGACGATGTGCCTGATCGCATTGACCTTCCTCCGCAGTAGTCCCGTGAAAATCGTCACCGCGGTGGAGGCCCGGCTGAAAAGACTGCAGGGGCGGTTCAACCGGGGGCTCCCGGCCGCCACGTCGACTGAAGAGGTCCGCCCCAGCCCCGCCATGGTGATGCCCGCGGTCTTGGCGATTCTCCTCCTGCAGACCGCGACGGTCGTGAGCCATCAGCTGACGCCGTACATGGCCATCCTGGCACTGTTCCCGCTCTTCGTCTTCGGCTACTTCAAACCAAAGTGGCTGGGCCCGGCGCTTGCGGTTATGGCCATCGCATACCTGCTGCCCAATCTCGATTATGTGGACAACAAGTATGGCCTGTTCAGCGGATTCGACATCTTCAAGAACGCCAGTTACACCCTGCCCCAGGTCAGCAACATCGATAACGCCACCGGCTGGATGGCCCGGACTCCGGATGCCCTCTCTCTCCTTGTCGGGGCGCTGGGACTGGCCGGCTTCATCCGCAACCTGATCCGGGGCAACGTCAGGCAAACGCTGATCGTCGGCTGGCTGGCAGTCGCGCCCATGTTCTGGCTCCTGGCCCAGTCCTACGGCGGGGAGGCCAAGTTCCGGGTCTTTCTCTTCGCGCTCCCGTGGCTGGCAGTCGGGACGGCCTGGCTGTTCTGGTCCGGGCCGATCCGCACCCGGAAAGCCGTTCTGGGCGCCGTCGCCTCAATGACGATCATGGCTGTCCTGTTCACCATCGTGTACTTCCAGGCGGAAGCGAAATTCCGGGTCCCGAAAGCAGACGTGGTGGCGGCGCAGTGGCTGGACGCACGGGTCGGGCCGCGGGACGTTATTTTTGAAACCAACGCCTTCTTCCCGTTGCTGATCGGGCCGAACTACCCCAGCTACCTGGAATGGGGCCGGGTCACCCCGCTGACCAAGTTCCTCCAAGGCTCCAGCCGGAGCCTGACGCCCGAGGGAGTCGAGCGGTACGCGAACAACAACTGGAAGCCTGAGCGCATCTTTGTCGTCTTCTCGGACTCGCAACTGGCCCAGGCGATCAAGGACAAGCTATTCGATGCCGACATGCTCCCCGCTCTTGAACGGGCGATAGCCGTAGGGGATAAATCCGATCATGTATATGACAATGGAGCCGTCCGAATCTACCAAATCAAAAAAACCGGTTAACTTGGGGACAAGCGGCGGCATTCTCGCCAGAGTGGTCGCGGTCGTCGTCGCAACTGCGGTGGTCGTCGCGGCGGGCGTGTTCTTCTCGCGGGGACCCGACCCGTCGGACATGCCGGTGGGGGACCTCCCCGGGTGGAAGCAAACCGGCGCCCAGGACTTCAACACCCCGGCCCGGCTGGGCCAAGTGGGTGACGTCTACGGGCCGGACATGCGCGGCTATCACGATCTCGAGGACACCTCCGGCCAGGGCCTCTACACGCCGGATTCCGTGCTCTCCGTGAAGGATGGAAAACTCGATTACTACCTCCACACGAAGGGCAGGACGCCGCGGGTAGCGAGCATTGTCCCGTTCGGCTACGCCGGTCAGACCTATGGCCGCTACTCCATCCGGTTCCGGTCGGACAGCCTGCCGGGCTACAAAATCGCCTTTATGCTCTGGCCCACAAGCGATGATTGGCTCGAGGGCGAGATTGACTGGCCGGAAGGCGAGCTCAACGGGAAAATGTACGGCGTCTCGGCCATCAAGGATTCTCCGCTTAAAGGGCCGGACCGGTTCGACCCTTCCACGAGGTATTACTCGCGGACCGATGCGACCGAGTGGCATGTGGCGACGACGGAATGGACCCCCGGCAAAGTGAAGTGGTTTTGGGACGGGGAATTCGTCGGCAAGACGACCATTCCCGAAGGTGTCCCCACCACCAACATGCGGCTGACGCTGCAGGCCGAGACGAAGGACGGAGCCGACCAATCGTCACCCAAGCCTGAAACGGCCGGCCACCTGGAAGTCGACTGGGTCGTGCAGTATGCCTACGCGCCTTAGTGCGGCCCGCCCGCATATCACCGGCAGGATTGTCAGGCACGATTTTCCAGTGTTACGGCGGGAGGAACAGATGGAAGTGCCCAGTAACGGCCAGACCGACCCAGGGGAATGGAACGGTGAGCAGCCGGACATCCACCCCTTGATCGCGAGGGCGTTCCAGGCGCTTGACGGGTCGGGGCTTCCCTGGGTGCTGTTGCGCGGCGAAGATGACCTCGTCCGCCCCAGAGGCGATGTGGACATCCTTGTGGGGGACGGCCAGATGCAGCGCGTGGACGCCTTGTTGGCGGGTGTTGGTTTCCGCCGCGTGCTCGCTCCCGGGCACGGAAGCCACCGGTTCTATTTCAGCTACGACGCCGCAGAAGACCTGTGGCTCAAACTGGACGTCGTCTCGGAGATCTCCTTCGGCCCCTACCAACAGTGGCACACGCCCCTGGCCCAGGGCTGCCTCAAACGGCGCCTCCGGAACGGGCTGCTCTGGCTCCCGGCAACAACCGAACAGGCATGGCTTCAGCTCCTCCACACCATGCTGGACAAGGGCGGAGCCGTCGGGCCGGAGCGTGTGGAAACCGTCCGGGTCGCCGGCGCTCTGGCCTCGACCGATGACGCGATCGCGGCCTATGTCGACCGGCAGGTGGGACCCGGAACCGCCGCGCAGCTGCTCAAACTTGTCAGATCAGGCAGCGTTGAGGATTTCCGGGGTCCGGCCCTGCGCATGGCGTCAGCCCTGACCCGGAACGCGCCGTTGCGTACCAGGTTTACCGCGGGCCGAAACCGGGGGCTCCGGCTGATCAGCCCGACCTTTCAGGGGCGCGTCGGCCGCGGCATCGTGGTTGGTGTGGTGGGCCCGGAAGGTGCGGTCGAAACGACGCTGCTGCGCCGGCTCTGCGAGAGCTTTCCGGTTCCCAGCCGCTGCGTGTACCTGGGCATGCAGGGACCCGGGCGGAGGGACGGCTGGGTCGCACGGATTACCGGCGGACGGCTCGGCCAGGGCACGGTCGGGCAGATCCGCGGCGCGGTGGCAGCCAGATACCACCATCGACGGGGGCGGCTGGTTCTTGTGGTCCGGCCGGCCAACGACTCTTTGCTGCCCGGGCCTGCCGGGTCTGCCGGGGGAAAGCGGACAGGGACGGCCTTGGCGGTCGCGCTGGCGCCGCGGCCCGATGTGCTGCTTGTGCTGGACGCCCCCGGCCGGGTCATGTTCGCGGCGAACGGTGGAAACCGGTCTGAGGTCCTTGAAGAGCGGCGACAGGCCCACCTGGAAACCGCACAGCGGCTCCCCAACACCTGGGTCATCGACGCTGCCCGGCCTCAGCCGCTCATCCAGAGGATTGCAACCGAGATTGTCTGGGGGCAGGTGGCTGGATCCGCGGCCACCCTGGCCGCGTCCGGACGGCCGGAGCCGGAGACCCCGGAATCCGGAGGGCGGCCGTGAACTTCATCGACTCGGTACTCCGCGAGCACTACGGCGAGTGGGAGCTGGCGGCTTGCGGGCTGGGGGCGGAGTGGACCACCGTTATGGTGACGCCGCAGTTCACCACCTCACGGCACGTTGTGGGCCTGGTCTTCGCGGCCGGCGCCCGCTCTCCGAGCCTGGTCGTCAAAATTCCACGCTGCCCTGGAGACAATGAAGGTGTCCAGCGGGAGGCGGAGATGCTGCGGCAGCTCACCGCCCTCAGCGGCGGGCGGGTGGAGGGAATCCCCCACATTGTGGCCACCCTGGAGGTGGGGCTGCACACCGTTCTGGTGGAGACTGCTTTGACCGGAACTCCGCTGGACCCGGACAAGGTCGCCCGGGATCTGGCCGGCGCGGTCACCCTCGGTGTGGACTTCGTGGCCGCCCTGCCCTGCACCCGGCAGGGGGCGGACAACCGGGACTGGTACGAGCGGACGGTCGAGCGCCCGCTGGAGGCCCTCGCCGCGCTCCTGCCGCAGGACGCCGAGGTGTCCGCGCTGGTCGACCGCACCCACGAACTGCTGGGGCCCCTCCGGCACAGCACACTGCCCGCAGTATTCGAACACGCGGACCTGAGCCATCCAAATCTTCTGGTGCAGGCCGATGGGAGGCTTCAAGTCATGGACTGGGAACGCTCGTCGCTGTACGGCATTCCCGGGCACGACCTCATCTTCTACCTCCAGTACCTCAGTGAATCGTCCGACATGGCGTTTTCCCGGGTCGCCCAGCTGGCGGCGTTCGACAAAGCCTTCGGGCACGGGGGGTGGGCGCTGACGCCACTTCGCGAGCACCTGGCGCTCCGGAGCGTCGATCCGGAGCTGCTCCCGCTGCTCGTGATCGCCACCTGGGCGCGCTCAGCGTCCACGCTGGCCTACCGCCTTGCGAGCGAGGACGTTCCAGTGCCGGGGTCGGCCCAGCTGCGGGCCGCCGTCCTGGCGGACCGCGACTTCTGGCTGTGGCGGCATGTGGTGACCTCCGGCCTGAACGAGGTCTGCACCGGATGGTGCTGAGCCGGGAATTCGCCGGGGGACGGCGGTTCACGGCAAGATGTGACCATGGAGCACACTGACCAGCAGCCCTGGGTGAAGAACTACCAGCCGGGTGTCCCGGCCGAGATCGAATTGCCCACGGAATCTCTTACCGCGATGCTGGAGCGGTCTGTGGCCGAGGCCCGTACCGCCCCCGCACTGGAGTTTTTCGGGCGCCGCACCAGCTACACCGAACTCGGCGAACAGGTCGACCGGGCAGCGGAGGGCCTGCGCAGGCTCGGCGTCCGCGCCGGCGACCGTGTGGCCCTGATATTGCCGAACTGCCCGCAGCACGTGGTCGCGTTCTACGCGGTACTGCGCCTCGGCGCCGTCGTCGTCGAACACAACCCGCTGTACACCTCGCGGGAACTCCGCCACCAGTTCGAGGACCACCAGGCCCGCGTCGTCATTACCTGGGACAAGGCCGCGGCGGCCATCCGCGACTTCCCGGCCGACATCGAGATCGACCACGTCGTCTCGGTCAATCTCCTGGCGGCGTTCCCCGCCGTCAAGCGCCTTGCCCTGCACCTGCCGGTAAAGAAACTGCGGGAGTCCCGCGAGGCGCTGACCGGCCCCGCGCCGGGAACGACCCCGTGGAAGGAACTCCTCAGCCACGGCCGCATCGATCCGGGACACCCCCGTCCCGCGGTCAATGACCTCGCCGCAATCCAGTACACCTCGGGAACCACCGGCCGTCCCAAGGGCGCCATGCTCACCCACTTCAACCTGTACTCCAACGCCCTGCAGGGTGAAGCGTGGATGCACGGGGCCGAATACCGCAAGGAAGTCTTCTACGCGATCCTGCCGATGTTCCATGCCTTCGGCATGACGCTCTACCTTACCTACGGCATCCGCAAGCAGGGCCTGCTGGTTCTCTTCCCCAAATTCGACCCGGACCTGGTGCTGGAGGCCATGAAGAAATCGCCCGCCACCGTCTACTGCGCAGTCCCGCCGATCTACGAGCGCACCGCCATGGCCGCGAAGGAGAAGGGCATCTCGCTCCGGTCCTGCAAGTACTGCATCTCCGGCGCCATGAACCTTCCTGACCATGTCGTGGAACTGTGGGAGTCGGTCTCCGGCGGGCTGCTGGTGGAAGGCTACGGGATGACCGAGTCCTCGCCGGTTGCGCTGGGCAACCCCTTCCACCCGACGCGCCGCAACGGCACGATCGGCGTGCCGTTCCCGTCGACCCTGATGAAGGTCGTCAGCCTGGATGATCCCGCCGTGGACGTGGCGCCGGGCCAGCCGGGGGAGTTGCTGCTGAAGGGCCCGCAGGTCTTCCATGGCTACTGGAACAACCCGGAGGAAACAGCGAAGACCCTCACCGCTGACGGCTGGCTGCGGACCGGCGATGTCGTGACCGTGGACGAGTGCGGATTCACCACGATTGTTGACCGGGCGAAGGAGCTCATCATCACCGGCGGTTTCAACGTCTCACCCACCGAGGTGGAGGCGGTGCTGCGCCTGCACCCGGACGTCAAGGACGCCGCCGTCGTCGGCAGGCCACTCGAGCGGGGCGGCGAGATGGTGGTCGCCGCTGTCGAACTTGAGCCGGGCACCACGCTGGATGAGGACTCCCTCCGCGGGCACTGCCGCGAGCACCTGGCCGGCTACAAGGTCCCCAAACGGATCGTTGCCATCCCGGACATGCCGCGGTCGATGCTCGGCAAAATCCTGCGGAAGCAGGTTCGCGAGCAGGTGCTGCCGACGCTCTGACCTTGCCGGGGCACACGGCGAGCGGGCGGGGGCGACGGCGGGGCGCGCCGTCGACGTCCGGCGGGTCGGCACGACTGAGCGAGTAGGCACACGTGGAGTCAAACATCCTGCTCAAGTAGCCATCCAAGGCCGGGCCCAGAGGCCGCTACTAGTGACACCCGTTCGTGCAGATCGTAGGCTTCAGTACACAGTTGCAACGGCTGTCCCGCCGTTGGTGTCCTCTGGTGATTGACGCGGTTGATTGCAGTGGGGCAGCTGCTGGATGGCAGCTAACTGGAAACCCGGCCAAGGAGGTCTCACCCCGTGGTTCACGCGCTTCGCAGCGACTCGCCGGCGTCACGCCCGCCAGAGCGCGCCCGACGGCGGCGCACATGACTGCGGACCCGCGCACCGGCCATTCGGCCGTGCACCCGACGGTAGCCAAGGCCTTTCACGCCCTTGACGAAACGGGGCTGCCCTGGGTCCTGTTGCGCGGCGAGGACGACCTCGCCCTGCCCTCCGGCGACGTCGACATCCTCGTGGCACAGGAGCTGCTTCCGGTCCTGGACGGGCTCATGAACGGGATCGGACTGTGCCGGGTCCACGCCACGGGACACGGTAGCCACCGCTTCTACTTTGGCTATTCGGACTCCGGTGAGCTGTGGCTGAAACTGGACATTGTCACGGAAATCTCCTTCGGGCCGTTCCAGCAGTGGCGGACGCCCTTGGCGCAGGGCTGCCTCGAACGGCGCGTCCGCACGGGTGAGCTGTGGATGCCCGCCCCGGCGGACCAGGCCTGGCTGCAGCTCCTCCATCTCACGCTGGACAAAGGGGAGATCCAGCCGCAACGCCAGGAGGCCGCCCGGGCCGCCGCCGCCGTCGCGTCGCCCGCGGACCGAATCGCCCGATACCTGAATCAGCGCAGCGGAGCGGGCGCCGCGGCGGAACTGCTGGACCTGGTCCGCGCCGGCAGGTTTGACGAGGCCCCTGCCCTGGCCGCCCGGCTGCGGTCCGGCTGGACTTCCGCGGCACCCCTGCGGACACACTCACTGGCCCTGACAAACCGTGCGCTGCGCCAGCTCAGCCCGAGGCTCCCGGGCCGGGGCCTGGTGGTGGGCGTGATGGCCCCCGACGGCGCCGGAAAGACCACACTGCTCCACGGCCTGCGTGCCGGATTCCCCATCCCCACCGCCTATGTCTACATGGGCTTGTGGGGCGCCGGGCCGTGGGATGGCTGGCTGCACCGGGTCCCCGGGGGGCGAACCGCGAAGAAGATGTACCGGGCCCTCAAAGGCGGGATGGCCGCCCGGTACCACCGCGTCCGCGGACGCGTGGTGCTCATGGACCGGGTCGCCTACGATGCCCTGCTGCCAGGAGCTGCGGACAGCAAACCTAAAACCGGAGGATCAAACTCACTCGCCGTGCGGCTCGCCGCTGCTCCGGACCTACTGCTGGTCCTCGATGTTCCCGGTGAGGTGATGTTCTCCAGGAAGGGCGAGCACACGGCGGAAATTCTGGAGACATGGCGGCAGTCCTACCTGCAGTTGGCTGATCGGCTGCCCGGTTCCTACATCCTCGACGCCGCCCAGCCCCTGGACCTGGTCCAGCGGCTGGCAACGAAGACGGTGTGGGGCCGTGTGTGCCCCGGCACGCCAGACGCCTCCGAGGCAGTTCCTTCGAGTGAGGCGGCCGCCCTCTCGCTGCACTTGTGGAGGCTGCTCGACTGGCGCTTCCTGGTACCGGTGTTGCAGCCCCGCAGTGTGGGGTACGGCGGCTCGGTGGGCCCGGATCTGATGGCGGCGCTGCATTTGCTGGACCCCGACGCCGTCCGCATCCCGTCCCGGCGCAATGGCACCCCGGACGGTTCTTTTGAAGTTGTGCTGCTCCGGGAGCCTGACCTGCAGCTTTTCGAGCAGGCCGCGGCGGCGGTGCAGCCCGGCGGGTGGATGTGCGCCCAGGTGAAACGTTCGTTCCTTCGGCGCACGGGTCCGCGCACGCTGGCTGGTTGGAAACGGACGTTCAAGCGGCGTGGTTTCGATGACATCAGCGTCCACTGGCACGCGACCACCCTGGACAGCCCGGGCCGCCTGGTGCCAACGGCATCGGCCACCGCGGTCCTGGACACGCTGTCGCTGCACAAGGGGGTCCGCTTCGGATTGGCCAAGGCCGTCATGGCCCGGTTTGCCCTGGTGCTTCGCTTGTTCGATGTGGCAGTCCCGGAGGGAACCGTGACGGGCCGCCGCCCGGAGCGCTGAAAATCCGCTGACCCCCGGCACTCCGGGGGTCAGCGGCGCCGGACCAGCTGCACCAGCTCATCATGCAGGGGCTTGAAACCGAAGCGAAGAATCGCATAGACCACGGCAACGGCCGTGGGGACAACCAGAACGAGGGTGGCTACTCCGCCCAGGACCGGCGCCGCGAGGATGCCGAGTCCCGCTACTGCCACGGCCGCACCGCAGACCAGACCGGGAGCTACAGCACGGAGCAGTTCCCGGGCCCGCAGCTCGATCACCCGGGCGGCCACGAGCTGCATGCCGCCGGCGAACACCACCGCGACGACGAATTGTGCACAGGCGACGCCCACGATGCCCCACTGGGTGGCATACAGCAGGACCGGCAGCAGGATGACGAGCCGTACCAGCGAAACCCAGATCGAGAGGCCGGGACGGCCGATGGCCTTGTACACGTCGTTGGCGCCGGCGCCCAGGGAGCGGGCCGCGGCGTAGAGGGCAAGGAAAACGAGCGGCAGTACGGCGTCCAACCACTTCTCGCCGAAGACCAGCGGTACCAGAACCGGTGCCACCACTGCCAGCCCCACACCCGTGGTGACGCCGTACAGGGACTGGATCCGCACACTGGTCAGGTAGCCGGAGCGGAGCCGTTCCGGCTCGCCGCGTACCTGGGCGTACAAGGGGAACAGGACGGTCGACAGCACAAAGAAGACGTTGAGGATCAGCACCTCGGGCAGGCGGAAGGCCAGCGTGTAGTAGCCCAGCGCGTGCGCCCCGAGGAGGAGGCCAATGATGAGGTAGTCGATGTCGAAGATCAGCCGGGCCAGCATGCTGCTGCCGGCGACCGGTGCGCCGTATTTCAAGTTGGCTTGGAGGGCATCTTTGCGCACGCGCCAGATTTGCCAGGGTGCACTCCTGCCCACGAGGAACCAGCACGTCGCTGCGTAGGCCACGGACCCCGCCGCGGTTCCCACGGCCAGCGACCAGGCCCCGTGGCCGGTAAATGCCAGGCTCAGTGTCACTGTGCCCATCGTGGCGGCACGTATGACCGGAGCCGCCGTGAGCTTCTTGAATTGCAGGTCGCGCCGCAGCAGGGCCTCGGGAACGGCGCCGAGCGAGGTGGCCAGCACCGAGATCCCCAGGACCTGGACCAGGGGTTCGACATCGGGGAGGCTGAAGATCTCCGCAATCAGGGGCGCGGCCAGGAAGGCGCCCAGGCCCAGGAGGGTGCCCAGCACCGCGGAGATCAGCAGCGCGGACCTCGCAATGACGCCGGTGCGTGGCAGGTAGACCAGCGCCTGGGCCACGCCGGCGTCGGCAATAGTCTCCGCGTAGCCCATGAGGACCAGGGCCAGGGCCACCAGGCCGTACTCTTCGGGAGACAGCAGCCGCGCCAGCACGATGGTGGTCACCAGGACGATGATTCTTCCGCTGGCGAAGGCCAGCCCCTGCCACATGGCGCCCCGGACACCGGTCCGGGCCAGTTCCCCGGGTGCGTACGTCATGCCGGCGAGCTTCCAAGCGCAAGGCCGGCGCTGCCGGGATGGGTCGCGCTGCGCAGCTCGTCCAAGTACTCCTGCGTGACCGTCTGCCAGGTCCTGACGGCGCCGGCGTCACGCTCCGCGTGCTCCGGCCGTGGCCCTGTCAGCCGATTGACGACGTGTTCAGCAAAGTTGCCGGAGTCCGGCGCAATGGTCAGCAAAGGATGAGGGTCCTGCTCCCGGGCGGCGACCGGTGTGGCAACCACGGGAAGTCCCGCAGCCAGCGCTTCGCGGACCGAGTTCCGGATGCCGACCCCATGTTCGTCGGGGAACGCTGCCACATCGGCGGACTGGAAGACGTCGAGGACGGACGGCACATTCGCCAGGACCTCCACCCGGGGCCCGGCCAGCGCGAGGACTTCAGGCTCGGGGCGGCGGCCGGCGAGGACAAACCTGGCATCCGGGACCTTTTCCCATACCAGGGGGGCGATCTTGCCGATCAGGACCTTCACGCTATCGATATTAGGTCCGTAGTTCAGGCTGCCGACAAAGCAGACCACTGGGCCGGACTGTCGGGCGGCGGGACGGCGGGCCTGCTCGGCTCCGTTCGGGATGCTCCGCACCGGCCGTGCCAGGCGGTGAGACCATTCAATGGCATCCTGTGAGCCCACCGTGAGAAGGCGCGCCCGTGCGGGCAGGCGTCGCTCGGCCCGCAGCGCCTGACGCTCCCGTGCCCGGTACGCCGGCCGCAGGCGCCCCGCGATGGCGGTGTCCATCCCGGCCCGGATCGACCAGGGGTCCACTGTCTGCAGGACAACCGGTCCCTGCACGTGGCGGGCGAGAAAAAGGGCGTGTGGACCGTGGATCAGGGTGGCATCGCTCCGGGCTGACAGCCTGACGGCGGTCGAAACGGCCTCCGCAGTGGAACGTTGGTGCTTTCCGACGCCGTTCAGGCCAGCAAATGACCGCATCAGCGCAGCAGCGCGGCTCCGGGGGGTCAGGACGTGCACTGCGGCGCAGCGGCTGCGCACCTCGTCCGGAAGGCCGACCGGGCCCGAGAACGTCAGCAGGGTCACGTCCACGTCGGCCGGAAGATTTCGCAGAATCTCATAAGGAATCATCGAGCTGCCGTCACCGAAGACGGGGTCCCGGTTGGGCACACTTTCTGTGATGTACAGAAGCCTCATTGCACGAGTGTACTGGACCCTGCGGGCGTGCGGCCGGGGGTCCGGCGGCCCTGTTTGGGACCGCGGATATTTCGTGTGACGGCTGTCAGCCCAGAAGATCGTCCTCGTAGCACCAACGCCAGTCCTCCCCAGGTTCGATACTCCGCATGACGGGATGGCCGGTCGCGCCGAAATGCCTGGAGGCATGGGTTCCGGGCGACGAATCACAGCACCCCACGGTGCCGCAGGCCAGGCACATTCTGAGGTGGACCGGCGTCGTGCCGTCCCGGGCGCAGTCCGCACAGTACGGGTGGGCGGGGACCCCGGGTTCCGGTGCGGATTCCAGATGCGTGCACATGCCGCCCGGCTGGGCAACGCCCTCGCCGCCGCCGCCGCTGGACATGTCCAGGTCCTCCACCGCCGCGTCCAGCATCGATTCCTCAATGTCCAGCCGGTCCAGGACCGAGCTGAGGACCTCATGCGGAAACCCGCCGCCGCGCCGCAGCTCCAGCACCTTCGTCCGCTCAGCATCCAGCATCGCCAGCCGCAGGTGGGCGTAGCGCTGGCTCGGCGTCGCCGCCTCCGCCGAGGGCCGGCCAAGACGTTCCCAGGCCGCCAGCCCGCGTTCCTGGGTCCGCCGCTTGAGCATCGCCATGACTTCGGGCGGGTCGGCGTCGGTCCGGAGTTCCTGCAGCCGTTCCACCCCGGCCGCCGTGGCCAGCTGCATCAGGGACGCCTGATTCAGGGCATCTTCACGCTGGTCCGGCCCCTGGACCTGCAGCAGCCGGACCAGCGAGGGCAGGGTGAAGCCTTGCAGTGTCAGGGTTCCGCCGACCACCACCATTGCCGCCAGCACCAACACGGAACGGTGCTCCAGGTCCGCGGGCAGCACCAGCACCGCCGCGAGGGTGACGACACCGCGCATGCCGGCCCACGAGACGATGGCGGCGTATTGCCACGGCGGGGCCGGGTCCTTCCGCCGTATCGCCGGAACCAGCCGGGGCAGGTAGGTCGCGGGGAACACCCAGACCGGCCGCAGCAGCAGCACCGCCAGCAGAATCACGGCGCAGCCGGCCCAGATCCGGGCGGCCCCCAGCGAGTCGCCCTGGACGCCTTCAATGATGGTCCGGACCTGCAGGCCGATCAGCAGGAAGACCGAATTCTCCAGCAGGAACTGCACCGTGTTCCAGTTGCTGCGCTGGCTCAGCCGGGCCGCGCCATTGGGCATGGACGGCGCCTTAGTGCCCATCACCAGCCCCGCCACGACGACGGCGAGGACACCGGAGGCATGGATCGCCTCCGCCGGGAGGTACGCGACGAAGGGTGCCATCAGGGACAGGGTGGTGTTGATCGCGACGTTCCGGATCCGCTTGCGCAGCTGGGTCAGCACGTAAGCCGCAGCCAGTCCCACCACCAGCCCGCCGCCGGCCGCGAGCAGGAATCCGCCGGCCAACCCGGCCGCGGAGACGGTTCCTGCGATGGCGGCGATGGCCGCCCGGAGACAGACCAGGGCCGTCGCGTCGTTGACCAGCGACTCGCCTTCGAGGATGGTCACGATCCTGCGGGGCATGCCCACCTTGCGGGCGATGGCAGTCGCCGCGACGGCGTCCGGCGGTGCGACGACGGCGCCGAGGGCGATCGCTGCGGCGAGCGGAATCTCGGGGAACAGCCACCAGACGACGAAGCCCACGGCGAGCGTGCCAAAGATGACGTAGCCGACCGACAGCAGGCCGATGGCGCGCCGGTTGGAGCCGAAATCGAACAGTGAGGTCTGCAGCGCCGCGGCGTAGAGCAGGGGCGGCAGCAACCCCACCAGGACGAGTTCCGGGTTCAACTCGATGTCGGGAACAAAGGGCAGGAAGGATCCGACGACGCCTGCCAGCACCAGCAACAGGGGGACGGAAACATTGATCTTCCGGCCCAAAGCGCTGCCCGCGCAAACCACCGACGCGAGTGCAAGCAATCCAAGGGCAACTTCCATGGGGCTATTCTCTCAGGCGTGGTTCTGTCGGCCGCGACCGGCGGCCGTCAGCCGTCCCCGGGTCGGGCCCCGTCAGTACCCCGCGATCTGGGCCAGATATCCGTAGTACTGCCCCTGGACCGGGCGGAGCGGGTCGCCTTCGAAGCCGAAGCCGCGGTGCTCCTTGTTGTATGCGGCGGTCAGATCCAGGAACTGTGACATCAGGGCCTTGCCCGAGCCCTCACACTCCCCTTCACTGATGCACAGCGCCAGCAAGCCGGCGACGGCGGGGCTGGCGAAACTGGTTCCATGGGCCACCGCATAGCCTGCCGGCTCCGGGGACGTGGAGGAGACGCAGACCCCGGGGGCTGCGACAGTATGGGCTTTGTCCTTGGGTTCGCTGGCGTAGTTGGAGAAGAAGGCCGGCCGGTCATCCAACTGGCCGATCTTGGACCAGTCCTCGGCCCCGCAGACCGGGGACGCGAGTCCGTCCGGCTTGCCGTCGAAGTCCGCCATCGCCGTGGCGGTGAGCACCTCGTCGTAGGTGGCGGGAACAAAGTTGGCGATGTCTTCTCCGGAGTTTCCGGCCGCCACGGCGTAGGCGACCCCGGCCTTGACCGAGCGGCAGATGGCGTAGTGCATCGGGTCCGTGCCCTTGCCGCAATTGGAGGTGTCGGCGCCCGGGCCGCCGATGCTGATGTTGGCCACCTCAATGTCGTTGTTTGGGTCCTTGTCCTTGCGCGTCGCCGTCACCCAGTCGATGGCGCAGATGAGCATTTCTTCCGTGATCACATCTGCGTCATTCACCACGCGTACGGACCACAGCGGGGTTCCCGGGGCAGCCCCGATCACGCCCTGTTTGTTTTCTTTGGCGCCGATCACACCGGCCACGAAGGTCCGGTGCCCAACTTTGTCCGTGGGGGTCACCGTGACCGGGGTGCCGGTGGAGCAGTCGATGCCGCCGCGCACATTGAGGTCCGGGTGGGTGCCGTCGATGCCGCTGTCGATCACGGCCACGTTGACGTCCACTGGGTCCCGGGGTCCGTGGTGTTTCCGTTCGCCAGGGGGAGTGCCGCCAATCCTCTTCCACCACTTCGGCGCGACCTGGGTGCTGGGAGACGGGTCCTTGGGCTTCTGGAATTCCCTGGCTACGGTGACGAAGTCAACGCCCGGGTCGGCAGCTAGGCGGGCCGCCTCAGAGGGCGTCATCGTGGCGGCGTACCCGTTCACGGCGTCGCGGTAGACCGTGGAAACGGTAAGGCCGTAGCTGCCCTGCTGGGCTGCGGCCGCGGCGCCGGGGTCAACGACCTCGTCCTTCAGCACCACAATGTAGCTTTGTTCCTGCTCGGCCGCGGTTGCGGGGACGGCTGCGACGAGGACTCCGGCCACGGCCAGGCTCAGCGCTGCGAGGCCGCCGACGAAGGACCGAACCCGTGTCCTGATTTTGGGCGGTGGAGCGGCGTTGCCGGGATCTTGGCGTGGTCCTGCGGCTGCAAGCGCTGGCTGTCGTGATGATCCCGGATGGCGGACGTGGCTGAACATAGTGGCCTCCCTTAAGCGTCTTCGCTATTGAGCGCCCCCGGTCCTAGCTTAGGCCCGCGATCGTGCATTGCACACGGACCTTCGGATTAACGTGGAAGAGAACTGCGAACGGCGATCCGACGGCGGCGGGACCCTGCCGCCGTCGGACGCCTGACCGGCGCCACCGACAAGGCGACGGCTCTAGGCCCGGAGCCAGTCCTGCTCGAAGTCGGGGTGGTCGAAGTAGGGCAGAGCCAGGGCGTTGAGCGAGCGCTCCATCCATTCAAGGGACTGCGGGATCCAGCCGGAGTCGTGGCCAGGATCGCTGACCATCGCTGCAAGGGCAGCCTGCCGGGCGGATTCGACGATGCTGATCAGGCGCCGCTTCGCCTCGCACTCGAGCAACAGGCGCTGCTCGTACCAGGCGCCGGATTTCGAGACAGTCCGGTCGCCGAGGAGGGTCCGGGCCACGGCCTCGTCCTCGCTGATCCGCTCGGACAGGAATTCGACAATGTCCACACCGCGAGCGTACGCGCCCTGCGATACGTCTGGATACGACCGAAAGCACGGTCAGTTCCTGGAGTAGTCGAAGCCGTCCCCCTCCATCCAGGGGCCCTTTAGCGAGGCGCGGAACCCTTGGCAGACCGCAGGACGGCGGAGGCCTCGGTTACCAACATTGCCGTATCGCTGCTGGCCATCACAAAGTCGAACCCGTGGTCCAGTGCGGCGCGTGCGCCATCGGCAGTACCTGAAGCGAAGCCGCACGGCTTGCCGGCGCGGTGGGCCATGTCGAGGGCATGGAGGTAGAGCTTGATGACCTCCGGATCCGACGGCGAGGTTCCCATGTCCATGCTGAGGTCGGCCACTCCGACGAACAGTGCGTCCACGCCCTCGGTTGCCGCGATTCTTTCCACGTTGTCGATGGCCAGTTTGCTCTCCAGTTGGGGGATGCAGAGTGCTGTCGTGTTGCCGGAGGCCAGATAGTCCGACGAAGGCAGCGTTCCCCAGCGGCCTGCCCGGCTGGTGCCGCCAGCCCCCCGGATGCCAAACGGCGGGAACCGGACGGATTTGGCTGCCATTTCCGCCTGTTCCGGTGTGTCGATGTGGGGGATGAGCACGCCGGCGGCCCCGGCGTCGAGGATCCGCTGGATGGACGCCGGGCGCAGTTCATCGACCCGCACCAATGCCAGCATTCCCTCGGCGGTGGCCGTGTTCACAAGCTGGTATGCGGTGCGGATGTCGATGGGGGCGTGTTCCTGATCGATGACGACGAAGTCGTAGCCGGCGTGGGCGAGGATCTGGACCGATTCGATGGTGGGCAGCTTGACCCAGGTGCCGACGGCTCCGGGCGTATTGAGGATTGACACTGTGGTTGTCCTGTCGTTGGCGGGAGCTGCGGTGCTACTTGCGAGGGTATTCGGCGGCGTTCAATACCCAGCCCGGCTGGTCGGAGAAGTCCTCGCGCGGCGGGCTGAAGATGTCGATCAGGATGTTGGATCCGGCACCCGTGGCCCTGGTGGTGTGCACCGTGGGCGGCGGGATGATCGCCAGGGAGGGGCTGCCCACCGGGGTGTGCTCATCGTCCCTCCATTGCTTCATGTCCGGAGTCCAGGGCGTGCGGATGTGGTGGGTGAAGTTGCCGCGGACTGCCAAGGATCCCTGTTCGAAGTCATCGTGATGATGCGGCGACAGTTTGCTGATGTCGCGGGGTCCCTCGGTCGGGTACATGTAGTTGATCATGAGGGTCCGGGTCCGGAAGATGCGTCCGAAGCGGCCCGGTTCCGGGGCAATCGTCTCCAGCGGGTACACGCGGAGCTTGTCCCCGTCGAAAGGTTCCGGCCATGACTCCAGAGGTGCGACCCGGGGATGGTCCACGGCGTAGTCCGCGGCGTTGGCGGCCAGGGCTGCGAGGTCCCCGGCGCGGATATCGAAGACCCTCACGACGTCTGTGGGCTGATCGGCCACGATGACGGATTCGCCCGGCGGCACCACCAGGAGGCTTTGCCCCTTGGCCGTGACTTGCTCCCCTGAGGCGCGGGCGGTGACCACTGATTCGTCCTGGTGCAGGATCACCACATATTCATCCTGACCGGCAGGCCGGTGCAGCTCATCTCCGGCTGCCAGCCGGGAGTAGGCAACGACGAAGTTCTGCCCCCGCGTGATCCACGTAGGGCTGCCCTTGGGGCTGATCTGGCTCGGCTCGCCGTCGAACTCCGTGTAGTGCGGCGCCGCAATACCAGTATCGGGCGCGACGGCGGGGGCGCTGCGGGTCAGGCCGGCGCGGGGATCGGACTTGTCAAACATGGGAATCTCTCCTTTGAGACGTGTCAAAGACTTCGCCTGGTTGTTCGCAATGGACTCTTCAACTTCGTATGTCGAACATTTTCTCTCGGGATGCTCTCCTAAGAATGAACGAATGCGAACTACGTCACTTGCCAGTGTGGCTCACTTCACTTAGAGTATCAACTAATTGTTCCGGATTGCGAACAACGAAACATCGATACGAACAGAGGGTCGCATGTCTGAAGAAAGCTCCGCCGGGTCGGCCTCGGACATCCAGGCCGTGACCCGCGCCGCGCAAATCCTGCAGCTGTTCGGTCCCAACCGGCCCCAGCTCACCGCCGCTGAGGCCTCGGACCTCCTGAACCTGAACCGCTCGACCGTTTACCGGTACTGCAACTCACTGGTGGCAGCCGGGCTGCTGGAACGCGGCCACGCCATCGGATCCTTCGTCCCCGGCGGGCTCCTGCTCCAGCTCGGCACCTTCGCCCTGAGCCAGCGGAAGGTCCTTGACCTGGCGCCGGCGGTCATGCGGGACCTGAGCCTGGGGGCCCACATGACTGCGGTCCTGAGCCTCTGGGGATCCGGGGGCCCTGTTGTGTCGAGGGTGGAGGAGGACACCAGCCGGAACGTGGTGGTCTCTGTCCGGGTTGGGTCGCAGCTGCCCCTCACCTCAGCCCAGGCGAAGGTCTTTCTGGCGTTCACCGCGGATCAGCTCCGGGCGGAAAGGATGCTCTCAGCGCTCCCTCCGGAACAGCAGGAAGCCCTCCGCGCCGAAATCGAACTGACCCGGCAAACCGGAGTTGCCACCAGCCCCGACCTGGGCGGTGTCAACGCCGTTGCGGCGCCGATCTTCGACGAACACGGCATCTGCGCCACGCTCGCCCTGGTGGCCACAAACCACGTCCTGAGCCTGGACCGCGATTCACAGGCCGCCTGGGACGTGGGCTCCGCTGCAGCAGAACTTACCGCCGCGCTGGGTGGAGGCACCCAGCGCAACCAGGCAACGGGCCGATCGGCCGACGTTGCCGAAACCGGCCCGCGCAACTAAGCACCGGCCACCACCCAAGATCAAATCCCCTTAACAACCAACGGAGGACAACGATGTCCGTGCACAACACCCTGCAGCCCCCTGCCAAACCGGCCCGCTCCAAGCGGGCCGGGCGAACCAACGACAACGACAACGCCAACCCCGGACGCTCAGCGCTCAAGGGCGGCATCTTCGGCTACTACGCCGATCAGTTCGACATCTACCTGCCCATCATCGCCCTGGCACCAGCCATGATCTACTTCCAGCCCCCGGAAATGGACAAAGGAACAGCGGCGACCATCGCCGCGCTCGTTTTCGCGTCAACACTCGTCGCCCGGCCCCTCGGATCGGCCGTCTTCGGCCACTTCGCCGACAAGTTCGGACGCCACAAACTCACACTCGTCGCGCTCGCAGGCTTCGGGCTGACCACCCTGGGAATTGCCTGCCTTCCCGGCTACCAGACGGTTGGCAGCCTCGCGGTCGTCCTGCTGGTGCTGTTGCGCTTCCTCGGCGGCATCTTCCTCGGCGGCGAGTACAGCACGGCCGTGCCGCTGGCGATGGAGTGGACGCCGAAGCAGTGCCGGGGACTGGCCAGCGGCCTGATCACGGCCACCAACCCGCTGGCCAACGCCACCATCGCGGTCCTGACCTTCGGCCTGCTGATGATCCTTCCCGCCGGCAGTGTGGCTTCGCCCTACGTCCAGTGGGGCTGGCGCATCCCGTTCGTCATCGGCGGACTTCTCGCCTTTGCGGTGTTCGCCTATTACGTCCGCAACGTCGAAGAGGCCCCGGACTTCGAAGCCTCCGCTGCCACCGGTTCCCCCGTGAAGGCGCTTTTCTTCGGCCGCCACCGCGGCAGCCTGCTGCAGGTCTTCACCCTCATGACCGGCTTGTGGTTCCTCACCAACGTCGCGGCCGCGATCCTTCCCGCAACCCTCAAGAATTCCGTGGGCGTGCCGGATAAGACGGTCAGTGTCATCATGCTGATTGCCTCCGTGGTCACCATCGGAGGCTTCCTGGGGGCGGCGGTCCTGTCCCAGAAGATCGGCCGCCGGCGCTTCTACATGGGTTTCGGCATCACGTCGCTTCCGATCGCCGGGACGGCATTCGTGCTGCTGCTGAACACGCCGGCGGACAACCTCGTGGCCATCACCATCCTGGCGACCGTGGTCGATGTCTTCACCATCTCCGCCTTTGGCCCCATTGCGGCGTACCTGACCGAGCGGTTCCCCGCCGCCATCCGGGCCAGCGGCTACGGCATCGGCTACAGCTTCGCCCTGATCATCCCCGCGTTCTACACCTTCTATATGAGTGGCCTCGCGGCCGTCATGCCCATGGCCTACACCCCCGTAGTCCTTATCGTCATCGGCGGCCTGCTGCTTGCCGCCGGAGCCTACTTCGGACCGGAAACCCGCGACGTCGACATGGACGCCGCCGCCCCGGTTCCGGCCGGCTCCCAGGCCTAGGCCCCCAGCCTCCACACTCTTCTCAGGAGACACGCAATGACTACCCTCGCAACAGACGAACACGTCTTCACCGACGCCCGGATCCCCGAACTCCTCGTTGGCGCCGTCGACCTCCACGTCCACCCCGCACCCTCGCCATTCCCCCGGAACATCGGCATCCGCGGCGTCGCTGACCAGGCCCACGCCGCAGGATTCCGCGCCATTCTGGTCAAGTCCCACCACCACAGCATGGTCACCGACATCGCCGCCGTGGACGACGCCATCGGCGGGCTGCCCCTTCCCGTCTACAGCGGCGTGGCCCTGAACAACTACGTGGGAGGCATCAACCCCTACGCCGTCGAACTCAGCCTCCAAATGGGCGGGCGCATGGTCTGGATGCCCACGGTGTCCTCCGAACAACACATCTGCGTCCACGAGCGCGAGGAACACCTGAAGTTTCCCTCCACCAGTATCAAACTCCGCAAGACCACCCCCATCGCCGTCCTCGACGACGCAGGGAACCTGCTCCCGGAAACCGTCGAGGTGCTGCAGCTTGTCAAGGACGCCGACGCGATCCTCTCCACCGGACACATGTCACCACCCGAGATCACTGCTGTGCTGCGAACCGCCAACAAGATGGGCCTCCGCCGGCTCGTGGTGAACCACCCGAACTTCGTGATCGAAGCCAACCCGGCCCAAGCCAGGGAATGGGTGGACCTCGGCGCCGTCGTCGAGCACGGACTGGTCCAATACGATGACCGGACCACGTTCTTCCAGTGGCAGGTGGACACGATGCTCAGCTTCATCGATGCCGTGGGCATCGACAACACGATCATCGGCTCTGACCTGGGCCAGAAGAACAACCCGTTCCCCGTCAATTCCTACGAACGCGTCCTGGGCCAACTCCTGGACGCAGGCGTCAGCCGCGAGGACGTCCGCAAGCTGGTAGCGGTCAACACAGGGCGCGTCCTGGACGGCTAGACGAGAAAAGATCAATTGGTCAAAGGTCGACGGCGGGAGCTCCCGCCGTCGGCCTTTTGGTTATCAAGCTGTCCCGGCGGTCAGTGTGCCGCGAGGTTCTCCGCGTCCTCGGGACCGACGAAGCGGCAGGATCCGTCGTGCCGCTCGGGCATGTCGCAGGTCCGGCCGGTGGGCAGATGGACGTTGCCGCAGAGCCCGGTAATGGCAATGTCCTCACGGACGTGCAGGCTGCTGAGGTCGGGCCGGGCTTCGCTGCCCTCGTGTATCCGGGGGCTGGCGGGGGCGTTCTGGTCTTGGCTGTTCATGTCTGCATGGCTCCTTGGAGGGTCTGCGGTGCAGCAGGGTTGCCAGTCTCGATTGAGTCCGATGCCCCAGTCTCACACAGCGACGTTAAGACGGGGTTACCACACCGTAAGATCCTCGTCCCGGGCTGTGCCGGGAGGTGTTCACCGGGGGTATATTTCGAGGGAGAGCAGCATCGGGATTCAATGAGGCAAAAGAGGTGCGCCATGAGGGTGCCAAGTCCAGCGGAAACCGGTGCCGGGGCGCCGCCTGTGCCCGGCGAGCCGATGAGCGCAGACGCCCTCGCCATCCGGCTGGGTGACATCGCCCGGGAGCTGCAGCACGAGGACGACGTCGACTCGATGCTGGCCGGGATCGTGCACGCTGCCCTTGAGCTCGTGCCGCACGTGGCAGAGGCCTCGGTCAGCCTGGTCACCGGCTACCGGAAGATCGACTCGCGTGCCGCTTCCAGTGATCTTCCGCGCCGGGTGGACGCCCTCCAAAGCGAAACCGGGCAGGGGCCGTGCATGGAAGCGTCCTATGACAAGCGGGTCGTCAGCGTTCCCGACCTCAGCACGGACCAGCGCTGGCCGGAATTCTCGCGGGCGGCCGTCAAGCTGGGGGCGCGGAGCATGCTCTCCTTCCAGCTCTTTGTGAATGGTGACCACCTCGGAGCCTTGAACCTCTTCGGGGAGGACGTGGGCGCCTTCGACGCCGAATCCGAGCGTATCGGTGCGCTGGTGGCTGCCCACGCCGCCGTCGCCGTCGCCGGCAGCCAGCAGGTCAGCCAGCTCACCCTGGCCCTGGACACGCGGGACCTGATCGGTCAGGCCAAAGGAATCCTGATGGAGCGCTCTTCGGCGCTGTAGATGATCGGCCGGCCCCGGTAGAGCTCGACGCCGCGGAAGACGTGCGGAGAGTGCCCGTAGACGACGTCGGCCCCCGCCTCGATCAGTGCCCGGGCCAGCTCGCGGTGCTCGGACGGGGCGCCGGAGCCCCAGTTGGGCCCCCAATGCGTGGAGACGATCAGGAGCTGGACACGGGCCTTCGTCCGCCGGACCAGCGCCAGCAGGTCCGCCACCCGCCGGTCGCCGTCCACGACCGGAACGTAGAAGACGCCGGGCCCGCGGCCGGCTTCCCAGTCAGGCTGGTTGTCGGTGAAGGCAATGAGGCCGACGGCGGTCCCTGACACGCGGCGCACCGCAGGCCGGCGCGCGGCCTCCCGGTCCAGCCCGGCGCCGGCATGCAGGATGCCGGCCGCGTCGAGCGCCGGCAGCATTTCCCGGAAGGCGCCTGCCCCGTAGTCCAGCACATGATTGTTGGCCAGCGAGACCATCCCGATCCCCGCGGAGTGGAGGCTTGCCACGTTCTTCGGGTCGGAGCGGAAATGGAACACTTTTCCGGCTTCCGGGTCCCCGCCGGCGGCCAGGACGCATTCGAGGTTGGCGATCGTGAGGTCCGCCTGGCGCAGCACGGATCCGGTGTCTCCCCACGGGTAATCTGCGCTGACCCGTCGCAGCCGCTCGTTGACCAGCCGGCCCAGCATGACGTCGCCCAACAACCCGATCAACATGGCGCACCCGCGAGTCCGGGAGCTAGGACTCGTAGTTTTCCACTTGCTTGACCGGGCGGGGCTGCGCCTCATCCGGGTTTTCACCGTACTGCCGCTTGGCCCGGCGCTGCCGCAGGAGGTCCCAGCACTGGTCCAGGTCCTCTTCGATGCGCTGCAACCGGGCATGCTCCGGGCCGTGTTCATAATCCGGCACAGAGGAGGGGGCCTTCTCGCGGAGCGACTGCTCTTCTTCGACCAGCGCTGAGATTTGCTGCAGGATGTGTTGTTCGTCCATGACGGCCTTCTTTCGGGTAGCGGTCCTTCCGCCAGAGTAGCGAGGCCGCGATGAGCTGGCCAGAGGACCGTCCACCGGAGGCGGCTGCGGGTTCAGCCGATGCGCAGGGAGGCGGCAGCCGGAACGCCGGGCGGGAATCCCGGGATGGCGTTATCGGGGGTGTGGAAAATCCACAGTGACAGGGCGCGGTACGTGGCCCAGTCGCCATCCGCCGCCCGCAGTGACGATGTTTCCGAGCCGTCGGCGCCGTCCCACACCCGCACGACCTCCAGGGCGACGGGCTTCGCGCCGGGAAGACCCAGGCGGACGCGCTGTCCTTCCTGCAGCACTCCCTGAGCGAAGCTCACCGCCGCCCCTCCCACGGAGATGTCCAGCAGTTGCCCCTGGACTCCGCCAATGGTTACGGGAGCTTTGATGGCTATCCGGTGGCCGTTCCGCCGCGAGGTCGCGAATTCGGATGCCCGGATCCGCCGGGTTCCCAGCACCAGTACGACGCCGGCCAGCAGCAGCCAGGCGCCGGCGGCCACGGTGGACCCCGGGCTGGTCGCCCACGGCACCCACCCGGCAACGCCGGCCGCGGCGTACAGGATGACTGCGGCCACAACGATCACCAGGACATTCAGCACCTGTGGGGTGCGGCCGCGGAGTCGAGCGTCGGTTGCGCCCTTGGGGGTGACCTGGAACTCCAGCGATTGGCGGGATACCAGCCACCAGAGGCATGCGAGTCCCACCGGAACACGGAAGATCCGCAGCGCGAACGCCGTCGGCCAGTGGATCTGGTGCCGCATCAGCCGTTTTGAGCCCCACAGGCGGGTGCAGAACATGGCGACGAAGGCAATCAGGAATTCCACAGGCCCGGCCGTGGAGGTCTGTGCCCCTGAGACCAAGACGAGCATCGGGATCAGGAAAGCCACCAGAGTGGCGATTCCTTCGAGCCACCACAGTGTCCCGTTCAGGTATTCATGGAAGTTCCGCCAGGACATCCAGCTCTTGGCTGCCCAGAGCCGCTCGTGGGTCAGGATCTGCATGGCACCCATGCCCCAGCGCCGGCGCTGCAGCAGGTACTGGTCCGCCGTTGCCGGCGCCAGGCCCACCGCGAGCGTCTGGTGATGGTAGACGGTCTTCCAGCCGACCCGGATGAGTTTGAGCGTGGTGTGCATGTCCTCCGTGATGGTCTCCGTGGCTACCCCGCCCACTTCGCGCAGGGCCTTCACGCGCAGCAGGGAGGTGGAACCGCACCAGAACGGACCGGCCCCGGCCGAGTTGCGGGCCGGCATCAGCACATTGAAGAACATGCCCTGTTCCCCGGAAATGCCGTCGTCGTCGAAGGCCCCGGAATTGTAGAACGCCTGCGGCCCCTGGACCAGGGCGATCTCCTCATCGGCGAACCAGCCCAGGGTGGCGGTCAGGAAGGTCGGGAGCGGAACATGGTCGCAGTCCAATACCGCGATGATGTCGATCCGCTCCTGGCCCGCTTCCTCCTCGGCCGCCATGAGGTCCAGGGCGTGATTCATGTTGCCGGCTTTGGCGTGGTCGTGCTGCGGGCGGCTGACATACCGGGCGCCGAACGTGGCGCACATGTCCGCCACCCACTGGCGGTCGCCGTCGTCGAGCACCCACGTCTGGTGGGCGGGTTCGAGCGCACACGCCGCGGCGATGGTCGGGGCGAGGACTTCGACGGGCTCGTTGTAGGTAGGGATGAGCACGGCGACCTTCTGGCCCAGGGGAGCTTCGGTCACGGGCGGGGGCGCGTAACTGTCGATGTTCCAGAGGGTGATGGCCTTGAGTATCAGGCCGCCCAGCGGGAGCGCCTCAAACACCACCAGGACCAGGGCGACGGTGAGGTTCCACCCGCCCGTCGGGAGGGTGAACGCCAGGCGCCATGTCAGGTAGATGACCAGCGACCCGATCGCGGCGATGCCGCCGATGTGGGCCATCCGGCGGGAACGCGGGGCTTCGGGACCAGGGGTCCCCAGCTGCGCCGCCCACGATGCGATCCCCGCGCGCGAGAGCAATTTAGCCGCACGCAGAAGATCGTGGCTTACTGCCTCCTCCGCGGGGCCGGAAGCCGGACCGGAGGAGTACTTCTGGAGAGTTGACATGCCATCCCATCAGCGGGGCAGACTCTGGTGCCCCTCGCGAATCGATCTTCGCACCGGCAGGGGTGCTGGTGGCGCAGGCTGAGCGCATCTTAACCCAAGGATTTGCCCGGCAATCAGCATGGCACCCCCGGGCGGATGGGCCCGGATGCACACTCCGTCGATGCCGCTCACTGGCAGGGCACCAGGCCACATAATCAGCTTGCTTATTAGTTTGTTGCTTCCTAGAGTGGATCCGGTAAGGCATCAATCTCTCCGAGTGGAGGATCGCGGCCGGTTTAACGGCCGTGCGGACCTTCCCCCGGCACTAGAGGAGGACCTATGTCAAAGCACAATATTTCCGGAAAGAAAGTCGCTTTCCTGCTGACGGACGGCGTGGAGCAGGTGGAATTGACCAGCCCCTGGAACGCGGTGAAGCAGGCCGGCGGCGAGCCCACGCTGGTGGCACCCAGGGGCGGGAAGCTCCAGGGCTATGACGGCACCGAAAAGGGGCAGAAATTCGACGTCGACCTCACCGTCGCCGAGGCGAATGCTTCCGATTTCCATGCCCTGGTGATCCCCGGCGGCGTCGTGAACGCGGACCATCTCCGCGTCGACAAGGACGCCCAGGCGTTCACCCGCGCCTTCTTCGAGCAGCACAAACCGGTGGCCTCGATCTGCCACGGCCCGTGGCTGCTGATCGATGCCGGCGTTATCAGCGGCCGGAATGTCACGTCCTACCATACGCTCCAGACCGATCTGAAGAACGCCGGTGCCAACTGGAGCGACCGGGAAGTGGTGGTGGACCAGGGCCTCGTGACCAGCCGGAACCCGCACGACCTTCCGGCCTTCAACGACAAGCTGCTGGAGGAGATCGAAGAGGGCGAGCACGCCGGACAAACGGCCTAGCCGGCAGCACCTACCCCGAAGAGCCGATTTGGGGCAGGATATGCCCTGTCACGTTCACCGGCCGCGCCGCCCCACGGCACCCCGCCCGGCGCACCAGCTGCGAAGGAGTCCCTGCCATGGCCACGCTTAACCCGTACCTGAGTTTCCGCGAGAACGCGAAAGACGCCATGACCTTTTACCAGTCTGTATTTGGCGGCGAACTGAACATGAGCACCTTCGGCGACTACCACGCCAGCGAAGACGTCAACGAGCAAGACAAAATCATGCACGGCACGCTGACGACGGACAAGGGCATGGTGCTGATGGGCGCGGACACGCCCAACGGCATGGAGTACACGCCCGGCAGTAGCATCTCCGTGTCGCTCAGCGGTTCCGACGAGGCCGAACTGCGCGGTTACTTCGACAAGCTCGCCGACGGCGGAAAAGTGACTGTGCCCATGGAGAAGGCCCCCTGGGGAGACGTCTTCGGCATGTGCACGGACAAGTTCGGGACCGACTGGCTGGTCAACGTCGGAGCCGAGCCGGGCCAGGCGCCGGCCGCGGGCTGAGTTCCTGACATATACCCCAGGCCCGCGCCTCTGGCTGCCGCCGGGGGAGCGGCGTATGCTCACGCCATGGGCCAGGATCCGGTGGTGTCGAACCCCGCGTTGTACCGGGTAGTTTTCGAGAATGAGCGTGTGCGGGTGCTCGAATACCGTGACGGGCCAGGGGATAAGACCGTGGAGCATGGCCACCCGGACAGTGTCATGATCACCCTGAGCTCGTTCCGCCGCCGGCTGTCGGGCCACGGGGACGACATCGACGTCGAGATCCCCGCCGGGACGGCCCGCTGGCTCCCGGCCCAGGAGCATTCCGGCGAGAACATCGGCGACACCGAAACGCACACCCTGTTCGTCGAGCTCAAGGAAGCCGCGCCCGGGACGGCCGCCGGCGAGGCGGCCCAGGCCCCCCTCGGTCCGGCGGACAGCTAGTTCGAGCCACTGCCGGCGCCGGCACGACCGTCGGCCGTACTTTCCCCTGCACCGTGGCCGCGGCTATCCTAAGACGGCCGGGACACAGTAAACTCCGAGTCCACCCGGTCCAGAGAGGCATGCCATGACTGAGAAGCTTCACCTCACGCCGGAGGATGAGTTCCCGGAGGACCTCAGCAAGGTAGCGGACCAGGAACTGCAGGTCCTCGACAGCCAGGTCCAGCGGCAGTTGGACTACGAGTACGTGGCTGACGGCGAACCGAATCCGGAAACCGAATTCAGGCACTATGACCTGGATGAGGAGTTCAGCGAGCGGGACAAGCGGCAGGACTGAACGTCTTATGGTCAGTATGCTTACCAGACGCTGACAGTGGTGCAGAACAAAACCTGCGCCGAAAAGAAAAGAGCCCACCATGAGCAGGCCCGACCGCTTTGAGATCGAGGCCGCAGGCCATCTGGGCCACGTGTTTGTCTCCAAGGGACCGGCCGGAGCCGAGGCCCCGCGCCCGGCCGTCGTCCTGATCCACGGGATTGGCGTCTCGCACCGCTACTTCACGAGACTGCACGGGCTGCTGGCGGAATCGGCCGATATCTATTCGATCGACCTGCCGGGCTTCGGCGCCACCCCGCGGCCGGAACGCACCCTCTCCGTCGCAGACCACGCCACCTACATCCTCGGCGCCCTGGAACAGCTTGGCGTCCTGGACTTCGTGCTCGTCGGACACTCGATGGGCACCCAGTTCGCCACCGAGGCCGCGCTCCAGCAGCCTGACCGGATTTCCCGCCTGGTCCTGATGGGTCCGGTGGTCGATTCCAAACGCCGCACCGTGCTGCAGCAGGCCCTGGCGCTCGGCAGGGACAGCCTCTTCTTCGAAAGCCCGTCCTCGAACGCGCTCGTCTTCACGGACTACCTCCGGTGCGGCCCCACCTGGTACCTGAAAACGCTGAGGGTCATGATGGACTACCCCACGGACGAGCGGATCGCCGGGGTCACGGCACCGGTCCTCGTGGTTCGCGGTGCCAACGACCCCGTGGCCTCCGTGGGCTGGTGCCGGCGGCTGGCCGGACGCACGGACCGGGGGCAACTGCTCGAAATCGAAGGCACCGGGCACGTGGTGCAGCACAACCGGTCCGGGGAAGTGGCGGGAGCCATCCTGGACTTCGCGGGAATCCGCCAAACGGCCGGGGGGATCCAGCAGGGACGCCCGGCATGAGCAGGATCCTGTGGACCGGCCACTGGTGGATCCAGGACTACCTCTACGCCGCGGGGCGGCAGCTCCTCAGCGCCGTTTCCCGGACGAGTCCGGACGATTTCCTCAGCGGCTCCGGCCGCCCCGTCGTCGTAGTTCCTGGAGTCTACGAGGACTGGCGCTTTATGCTGCCGATGGTTCGGCGGCTCCATCAGGCAGGCCATCCCGTGCATGTGCTGACCCTTCTGCACCGGAACCGGCTCGCCGTGCCCAGGGCCGCGGACCTGATTGCCGGCTACATCCGGGACCGTGACCTGTCGGACGCGATGATCGTCGCCCACAGCAAGGGCGGACTGATCGGCAAGTTCGTGATGATGCAGCTGGATCCGGAGCGCAGGATCGCAGGCATGGTGGCGGTCTGCTCGCCGTTCTCCGGCTCGCGCTACGCCGCGTTTATGCTGCTGCCGAGCCTGCGCGCCTTCTCGCCCCGGAATGCCGTGACCATGCAGCTCTCCCGGGAGGAACGCGTCAACGGGCGCATCACCTCGGTCTACGGTCTCTTCGACCCGCATATCCCGGAGGGCAGCGTGTTGCCCGGCGCCCGGAATATCCAGCTGGACACCGCCGGCCACTTCCGGATCCTGGCCCACGAGGACACCATCCGCACCATCCTGGACATCGCGGCCGCACCCTAGTCCGGGGCCAAACTGCGCGGGGCTAAACGTCGAAGTGCGTCCTGGCCGGTCCCCTGCCGAGCGATTCCACAACCCCGGCCGCTACCGCGTGCAGCTTGATGTTGCGGGCGCTGGAAGCAGCCTTGAGCAGTTCGAAGGCCTCGGCCTGGCTGCAGCGGTTCTGCGCCATGATGATGCCGACCGCGACGTCGATGCCGGTCCGGGTTTCCAGGGTTGCTTTGAGCTGTTGAGCACCAGTTCGTGCAGGTGCTGGTTGGTTGATGTTGCGTCTGTTGACGCTGCGGTTGATTCACTAACCACTGTCTCGTCGTGCCGTTTCACTCAGGTCAACACGATCCGGACAGGTGGCGCCCACCTGCACGAAAGCGGCAGTGGCAGACGGCTTGCGGCCGGATCGAAGAACAATCCAACGGCTTGCTGCAAAACCGTACCGGGAAATTATATACAGCCGGTCCCCGCGTTCCTGACCGGACCGGCCGCGGCCGGGAAACCGCCGTGCGCGGCCAGCTTGCGGACGTACCCTAGGACATATCTCGACGTTCGAACGGAAACCCCATGCCTGATCTCGATATCCGCGAACCGCGCTTTCTGTCGCTGGCGATCGCCGACGCCTCCCACCAGCCAGTCGAAAAGGTCGTCGAGCGGCTGGGCTCAAGCCCGGACGGACTCAGCAGCACCGAGGCCGCCCGGCGCCTTGCGGAGCTGGGACCGAACGCGGTACGCACCCACCAGGCCAGCGGATGGTCCGTCCTGGGCCGGCAGCTGCGCAGCCCCATCCTGATCCTGCTCCTCGTCACGGCAGGGCTCTCGCTTTTCCTCGGCGATGCCACGAACTCGATCGTGATCGGCGTCATCCTGCTGGTCAGCGTCGGCCTCGGGTTCAGCAACGAATTCCGCGCGGAACGTGCCGCGGAGGCGCTGCACTCCCGCGTCACCCACCGTGCTGTCGTGGTCCGCGACGCACGCCCGCAGGAGGTGGACGTGACCGCCCTGGTGCCCGGCGACGTCGTGCATCTGGCCATCGGCGCGATCATCCCCGCGGATATGCGGTTGCTCAGTGCCAAGGACCTGCTCTGCGATGAAAGCATCCTGACCGGGGAATCCATGCCCGTAGGCAAGGACCCTGCACCCGTCCCCGGCGCGGCGGCGCTCGGGGACCTGACGTCGTGCCTGTTTATGGGAACCGTGGTCCAGGCCGGCAACTGCACCGGTGTGGTCGTCTCCACCGGCGGGCGGGCCGAATTCGGCCGGATCGCCCTGGGTCTCGGCGAGCGCCAGCCCCAGACCGAATTCCAGCTGGGCCTCCAGCGCTTCTCCTTCCTGCTGCTCCAGGTGGCGATTGGCCTCACGTCCCTGATCTTTATCGCCAACCTGCTGTTGCAGCGGCCCGTCATCGAGTCGCTGCTGTTCTCGCTCGCGATCGCCGTCGGGATCACACCGCAGCTGCTGCCCGCCATCGTCAGCACGAGCCTGGCCACCGGAACCCGGCAGCTGGCCAAGCGCAAGGTCCTGGTCAAGCGGCTGGTCTGCATTGAGGACCTCGGCGACATGGACGTTCTGGTGACGGACAAGACCGGAACGCTGACCGAGGGTCGGATCAGCTTTACGGCAGCCCTGCCCGCCGGTCCCGGCCTCTCCGCCGGCGACCTGCTGACACTGGGACTCCTTGCCACCGAAGCCGACTACGCGGAATCCCAGGCATCCCCGGTGGGCCTGAACCCGCTGGACGCCGCTCTGTGGGCGTCCCCCGGCGCGGCCGCGTTCGCGCCCGGCCGGTATGAGCGCCTCGACGTTATCGACTTCGACCACCTGCGGCGGCGGACCAGCGTCCTGGTCCGCGAAGCGGGTGCCGCGGCCCGCATGATCACCAAGGGGTCACCCGAAGATGTCCTGGCGCTCTGCGGAGCCACACCGGCCAGCGTGCAGGCAATGCTGGACGAACAGTTCGATGCCGGATCCCGGGTGGTTGCAGTCGCGACCCGGGCGGCCGATGGCCTGACGGCGATCGGGCCCGCCGACGAAAAAGACCTTGTCCTCGCAGGGTTCCTGATCTTCCTGGACCGGCCCAAGGCCACCGCACGCGCCTCCCTGGACCGGCTCGAGGAGCTCGGCATCACGGTCAAGATCGCCACGGGGGACAACGCGAAAGTGGCCGAAAAGGTCTGCGACGAGCTCGGGGTGCTCTCCGGTGGAACACTGACCGGCGCCGCGGTCGAGGCCATGTCCGATGCGGAACTGGCCGCCGCGGCGCGTGAGGCCAGCATCTTCGCCCGCGTCTCGCCCGAACAGAAGGCCCGGATCATCAGGCTGCTGCGGCAGAGCGGCGGGTCCGTCGGGTTCATGGGCGACGGCGTCAACGACGCACTGGCGCTGCACGCCGCGGACATCGGCATCTCCGTGGACAGCGCCACCGACGTCGCCAAGGACGCCGCCGACGTCGTGCTGCTGGACAAGGACCTGGGCGTCCTGGCCGAAGGCGTGATGGAGGGCCGGCGGATCTTCGCCAACACCATCAAATACGTCCTGATGGGCACGTCCAGCAACTTCGGCAACATGTTCAGCGCCGCCACGGCCTCCGTGGTCCTGAGCTTCCTGCCGATGCTGCCGGGACAGATCCTGCTGAACAATCTGCTCTACGACGCCGGCCAGCTCGCCATCCCGGGGGACCGGGTGGACAAGGAACAGCTCCTGGCGCCATCGCACTGGGACATCGGTTTCATCCGGCGCTTTATGTTCCTTTTCGGCCCGATCAGCTCACTGTTCGATTTCGCCACGTTCGCCCTGATGCTGTTCGCCTTCGATGCTGTTTCGGGCGAATTCCGGGCCGGCTGGTTCATCGAGTCCATCGTCACGCAAACGCTGATCATCTTCGTTATCCGGACCCGGCGGGTGCCTTTCTTCCGCAGCCGGCCGTCGCTGGGCCTGGTCGGCGCGTCCCTGGGCGTCGTGGCCCTCGGCGTCTACCTGCCGCTCTCGCCGCTGGCCGGTGTGCTTGGCTTCGATCCGCTGCCCGTCCCGTTCTTCCTCGCCCTGCTGGGGATGGGCGCGGTGTACCTGGTGCTGGTTGAACTGGCCAAGTTCTGGTTCTACGCCCGCGCCGCGCAGCAGCCTGTCCCGCTGCGGCCCCGGGCGGTCCCGCGGCGCGGCACGACGCACCACATCGCGCGCCGTGCCGCGCGGTTCAGCACGGCGAAGGCCGGCCCGTTGCTCCACAACCGGGGACCGGAGCGGCGGCGCGGCCGAATCCGGGCACAAAGGCCCTCACATCCCGGGGGCTCCTGACCGATAGTGGGAGGGAGCGGCCAACTGGTCAATTTCCCAGCCTGCGGAGCGCACGCCTGGATGAGACCCCGGCCGACGTCCCGATTGGAAAGCCATACTGATGAGCATCTTCGAAGACAGGGTCGACGCTGGCCGGCAACTGGGAAGGCGGCTCGCGGACCTGCGGGGCCAGGACATCGTGGTCCTCGGTCTGCCCCGCGGCGGAGTCCCTGTCGCCTTCGAAGTCGCCGCCGCCCTCGACGCGCCGCTGGACGTGATCGTGGTGCGGAAGCTGGGTCTTCCGTACCAGCCGGAGCTCGCCATGGGCGCCATCGGCGAGGGTGGCGCCCGGGTGCTCGAAGAACACGTGCTGGCCCAGGCCCGGGTCAGTGACGCTGAGCTGCAGGCCGTCGAAGACCACGAACGCGCCGTGCTGGAGAACAGGGTGGCCCGTTTCCGGAAGGGCCGGACCCGGCAGGATCTCACCGGGCGCATCGCGGTGATCGTCGACGACGGGATCGCCACCGGATCCACCGCCAGGGTCGCCTGCCGGATCGCCCGGAAGCTCGGCGCCGCCAGGGTCATCCTGGCCGTTCCGGTCGCCCCCGCCGACACTCTCAGGAGCCTGACCGAGCCCGACGAAGTCGTCTGCCTCGCCACGCCGCACCAGTTCTCCGCGGTTGGCTACCACTACCGCGATTTCTCCCCCACCGAAGACGACGAGGTGGTGCAACTCCTCGACGCCGCGGCCAAGCGCCTGCAGAACTCGCCGCAGACGTCCCGGAAGCCGGCCGCGGCCAGCGCGCAGGACGCCGCCGAGTTCGATGAGGAGGTCGAAATCCCGTCACGCGGGGTGCGCCTCCAGGGCCAACTGCACCTGCCGGTCCCTGCCCGGGCCGTGGTGCTGTTCGCGCACGGCAGCGGCAGCAGCAGGCACAGCCCGCGGAACAGGTACGTGGCGGGGGTCCTGCAGCAGGCGGGGCTCGGAACCCTGCTGCTGGACCTGCTGACACCGGCGGAGGAACGGAACCGCGCCAACGTCTTCGACATCGAACTGCTGGCCCGCCGGCTGTCCTCGGCCACGGACTGGCTCGCCACCCGGCAGGACACGTCCTCCTGCGCCATTGGCTATTTCGGAGCCAGCACAGGTGCCGGGGCCGCGCTCTGGGCTGCCTCCGAACCAACCGCCCGGATCGACGCCGTCGTCTCCCGCGGCGGCCGCCCCGACCTGGCCGGACCCCGGCTCTCCGCCGTCCGGGCGCCCACGCTCCTCATTGTCGGCAGCTACGACGACGAGGTGCTGGAACTCAACCGCAAGGCGAAGTCCATGATGCGCTGCCCCAACCAGCTGGCCGTCGTCCAGGGCGCCACCCATCTTTTCGAAGAACCCGGTACGCTGGCGGCGGCTGCCATCCTCGCCCGGGACTGGTTCGTCGACTACCTGCTGCAGGCCGAAACCAATCCCCAGGAGTAACAGCATGAGCTACACCTACACCGCCGTCGTCCCGCTGAACTGGGAGGACGCCGTCGCAAAGACGCGCGCGGCGCTCGCCGCCCAGGGCTTCGGGATACTCTCGGAAATCGATGTGCGTGCCACCTTTGCCGCCAAACTCGGCGAGGACGCCGCGGAAGCCCTGGGAGACTACGTCATCCTCGGTGCCTGCAATCCGATGCTCGCCAGCAGGGCGCTGGCCGCCGAGCCGGAAATGGGCGCGCTCCTGCCCTGCAACGTGGTGGTGCGCCGCGGGACCGGGGCCACCGCGACGACGGTCCATGCCATCGACCCGCAAACCATGGTCCAGCTCAGCGGCGCCCCTGCGGTCCGCGAGGTAGCGGAGGACGCCGGCACCCGCTTGCGCGCGGCCATGGCCGAACTGGCGGCGGCGGACTGATCGGTCAGGCCCCGTGCACCTTGTGGTGCCCGTCGGCCCGGTGGCGGTAGGCGTAGACCAGCAGCGCCACACCGGCGAGCAGCAGGAGAACCGGGACGAAGAACTCGCTCGCGGTGAGCAACGCTGTGGCCTGCACCGCGAAGATGAGCCCCAACACGGCCAGGACCGCAGCCGGAATCAGCGGCCACTTCATCCGTGATGGCTCCGCAGCCCCGGGCTGGCCGGACAAGGCTGCCGGCTGGCCCGGACCGGGAGCGGTGCGGATGGGAACGAGGGAAAGCGCCGCGAACGTGGCTGCCAGGCCCAGGAACAGGACGGCGGCAACCGGCATGCCTTCCCAGTTCTGCGGGAGGGCCACCACGAGCGCAAGCGTCAGCATCACGCCGCAGGGGATCAGCGCCCACCAGTTGGAGCGTTCGCGCACGTACACCGCGCCGAAGCCCGCTCCCATAAACAGGAACAGGAAGGCGCCGGCCCAGTACGCCGCCGGGCCCGGCCAGAGCTGGGTGATTACGATGACCGCCGCCAGGCCCAGGAACACGGAGCCGGGAATGGCGGCCCACCAGTTGTCCCGGCTGCGGAAAAACAGGGTGATGAAGCCGGTCCCGGCGGCGGCGAAAATCAAGGGCCACACGAGGACCGCGCTGTTGAGGATCCCGGGCAGGTCCAGCAGCAGGAGGACACCGGCCGCCATCAACGCGATGCCGGCGATGATGCTTGTTTTGGCCGATCTCACTGGTTGCCTCCCCGGAACCCGGCGGGCGGCTGCGTACCGCCCCTGAACTTCGAGGCTATGCCGGCGGGGGCCGCGGGGGTAGGGCACAAGGTCATGGACGCCGCCTGCGGCCCGACTGGCGGCCGCGATCCTCGGCGCGGGACTTGATGCCCAGCAGCATGCGCCGCTCCATGATGAACTGCAGGGGTTCCAGCAGCGGCCTGAGGATCAGCCCCACGGCCAGCGGTGAATAGTCGTACCGCGTCCGGGACAGGAGCCGCGTGGTGCCCGCGTCGACGGGCTGCAGCACAAACGTCCAGCCGAGCTCCAGCCGGGGGCCAGCGGCTGCACCGCCGGCCGGGGTGATTTTGCCGGTGCGCGGATCCATGGTGCCGCCGAGACCCAGCACGGATCCGGCCTCCATGCGCCGGACCGGAATCCCCACGTCGGGACCCTCCTTGAAAACCAGGGGGACGACATCGCCGACGCCGAGCCGCTGGTACTCGGGAAGGATCCGGTCAGCGCTGTGCATGCCGAGGCCCGCGGCGTTCTCCAGCAGGTCGTAGCTGTACATGCCGCCGCGTCCGGCGCCCAGCTGTACGAGCCAAGGCCAGACGCCCGCGGCCGGCGCGTTGACGGTGACGGCACGCGTGCTCTGCATCCGGGGCGTCCGGACCAGCTCGTCACCGGGCAGCGGGGCTGAGGACTCCTGGGCAGTCGCACCCCAGCGCAGCATCCGGGGCCGGACGGCGAGGACATAGCCGGCGGCGGCGGCCGCCGCGGCCAAAGCCGCCAGCGGTCCGCGGAGCCGGGAGGAGGCAGCGGACCGGCTCACCGAACACCGCGTTCCACCGGCTGGTGCTGCCGTCGCCGATGCGCGACTGCCGACGGGACCAGGAACGCCAGAGCCGGCACGCTCCACAGCCAGAACCCCCAGCCGAAAAGCATCAGTCCCAGGTGGAATGCGATCACTCCGGCCCAGCCGGCGGTGGCCCACGCCCCGCCCCTGAGCAGCAGGAGGCCGAGGGCAACCTCGCCCAGGGACAGGGCCAGGCCCCACACGGCAGGATTTGCCATGAAGACGTCGCGCCAGACAGCGGTGATGAACGGCAGCAGGGCCCCGTCTGCGAAGTGCCGGTAGAACTCCGGGCCGGCGGCCACGATCCCGAGGTGGATGCCGCCGGTGAAGAGGAAGAAACCGCCCACGACCCTTCCCGGCCGTCCGGTGCGCTCCGCGGCCCGGATCCGCTCCGGGGCCTGCAGCTGAGCCACGGCCCCTACCTTTCCGTGCCGGCGCCAGCGCCGGTTTCCGTGGCGGCTTCCGCGGTGAGGGGCCGGCCGGTCCCGTTGCGCCCGGCCACGCTGCCGGGATTCAGCTGAAGTTTCCACAGATGCAGCCCTCCCAGCACCAGGAAGAATGCAGACAGCAGGACCGAGGACCAGAGGGACAACGCGGACCCGGGGACGTCGAACAGCGGCTTGAACAGCTCCCCCAGCGCCAGGGAGAAGATCAGCGTGAAGCCGAGCAGGTACAGCGCGGGCATCAACACCAGCCCCGGCCAGCGGCTGCGGAATGTCAGGACGGCGAGGATGAGGAACGCCGGCATGATGAAGCACAGGTCAAGGATGAAAACGGAGTAGAGCGAATCGATTTGGTTGCCGTTCCGCATCAGCGGCAGCAACATGGCAATCCACAGCGGATAGAAGATGAGCGGCTGGAGGAGCGCGCCCGAGGCGGACAGCACCCGGATGCCTTTTGGCAGCCGTGCCCGCATCGGCCCCTCCGCCCGGAGCTCCACCGCCGTGTAGACCATCCCCCAGAAGGACAAGGCGAAGACGGCAAGGTACACGAGGTAGAAGCCGTTGTACGTCCGCTCAATGGAGTAGATTCCATAGGCGTAGAACAGGTAGCCCAGGATTCCCAGCGCCATTAGCTGCACCTTGGGTTGGCCCCGCCGCACGGTCACTGCCAGGACCAGCAGGGCAATGCCGGCGACGGCGGACATCAGGTCCTGGGATACTGCGCCGGGAAGCAGGTCCGCTGCCACGACGCCCCGGTAGATGTCCGGGAACAGCAGCCCCGTCAGTGCGGCGGGGAGGGTCAGCGCACCGGTGAGCAGCCAGAGGGCCCGCACCGGCCACGGGCTGCGGTTCATTCCCTCGCCTGGTGTTTGTCCGGGTTATCGCCGACCACCAGCACCGGGCAGTGTGCATGGGCCACGCAGGCACCGCTGACCGATCCCATGACCTGGGCGAGGAAGCCGCCGCCGCCGCGCCGGCCGACCACCAGAAGCTGGGCGTCCCGGCTCTCCTGCACGAGGACTTTGGCCGGAGGGCCGAACTTCACGGTCCGGGTCAGGCCTTCCGGGATGTCACCGCCGAAGGCACGTTCGAGGGATTCGTCGACGAGCCGTTTGGCCGTCTCTTCCAGCTGGGTGGTGGTGGGGGAGCTCTCTTCGGGCAGGTGGGAGGCCAGGAAAAGATCCGACGTGCCCAGGCATGTGACGACCTCCAGGGGCGCGTCAAGGCTCCTGGCCATGCGCCCGGCGAGCCGGAGCGCCGTCGTCGAGAAATCCGAACCGTCCACTCCCACGACTATCCGCTGATCAGCGTTCATTGCCCCAGCCTGCCCGGCCCGCCCCGGCGCGCCTAGGGCCAAAAGTCACGCGGGGGTGTGCACGGTCCCCGGGCACCTCTAGGGTGGAACAAATCCCACACCGCCCCACAATGCGAGGAGTACTGATGAGAGTTGCTGTCACCGGAGGAAGCGGAAAGCTCGGCCGTAGCGTCGTGCGGCGGTTGGGCGAGGACGGCCACGAGGTCACCAACCTCGACCGCACCGGCACGCGGGGGCGCGGGTTCACCGAGGTGGACCTGCGCAACTACGGCCAAGTGGTGGACGTGCTCCTGGGGCTTGAGGACCGGCATTCCGGGTTCGATGCGGTGGTGCACCTGGCCGCGATCCCGGCCCCCGGCCAAGCCCCGGACGCCGCGACTTTCGAGAACAACATGCTGGCCACGTACAACGTGTTCCAGGCGGCCCGCCGGGCCGGGATCAAGAAGATTGTCTACGCCTCCAGCGAGACGGTGCTGGGACTGCCGTTCGACGTCGACCCTCCCTATATCCCGGTGGACGAGAAATACCCCGCCCGGCCGGAAAGCACGTACTCTCTGGTCAAGCACCTCGAGGAGCAGATGGCGATCGAGCTCACCCGCTGGGACCCGGAGCTCAGCATCACCGGGCTGCGCTTCTCCAACGTGATGGATCCGGAGGACTACGAGGAGTTCCCCGGTTTCGATGCCGACGCGAAGCTGCGCAAGTGGAATCTCTGGGGCTACATCGACGGCAGGGACGGGGCACAGGCTGTGGCCCGCGCCCTTGAGCACGGCACGCCGGGGTTCGAGGCGTTCATCATCGCCAACCCGGACACCGTGATGAGCCGTTCCAGCGCCAACCTGGCTGCGGAAGTTTTCCCGAACGTGCCCGTCGTCAAAGAGCTCGGTGAGCACGAAACGCTGCTCTCGATCGACAAAGCCAAACGCCTCCTGGGCTACGCGCCGGAGCACAGCTGGCGGAACTACCACCCGCTGCGCACCACTCCCACCGAAGACTGAGAAGAGTCCCATGAAATACCGCACCCTGGGCACCAGCGGCGCCGTCGTCTCCACGTACGCGCTGGGCACCATGACTTTCGGTGCCGAAGCAACCGAGGAACAGTCCCACGCGATCCTGGATGACTACCTCGCGGCGGGCGGCAACTTCATCGACACCGCCGATGTCTACGCCGCGGGGGTCTCGGAGGAGATCATCGGCCGCTGGCTCGCTGCGCGCCCGGAGGCCCGGGACCGCGTGGTGCTCGCCACCAAGGGCCGCTTCCCGACGGGAAAGGCCCCGAACGACGTCGGCACCTCCCGCCGGCACCTGAACCGCGCGCTGGATGAGTCGCTGCGCCGCCTGGGTGTGGAGCAGATCGACCTGTACCAGCTGCATGCCTGGGATCCCGTCACACCCCTGGAGGAATCCCTGCGCTTCCTGCACGACGCCGTCAGCAGCGGAAAGATCGCCTACTACGGCTTCTCGAATTTCCTGGGCTGGCAGCTGACGAAGGCCGTCCATGTGGCCCGGGCCCACGGCTGGAACGGGCCCGTGACGCTGCAGCCGCAGTACAGCCTGCTGGTCCGTGGGATCGAGTCCGAGATCGTTCCGGCCTCGCTCGATGCCGGGATCGGCCTGCTGCCCTGGTCGCCGCTGGGCGGGGGCTGGCTATCCGGGAAATACAAGCGGGACCAGCCACCCTCGGGCGCCACCCGGCTGGGCGAAAATCCGGAGCGGGGCATGGAGGCCTGGAAGGCCAGGAACGCGGACCCGCGCACGTGGCAGATCGTGGACGCGGTGCACGAGATCGCCGGACGGCACGAGGCAAGCGCCGCCCAGGTGGCCCTGGCCTGGCTGGCGGAGCAGCCAGCCGTGACCTCGGTGATCCTGGGGGCCCGCAGCACTGAACAACTCGCCGACAACCTTGGAGCTGCGGACCTGCTGTTGACCGAGGGGGAGCTGATGCGGCTGAGCGAGGTGAGCCGGCCGCGCGTCGGGGTCTACCCGTACGGGCCGATGGCCCAGGAGCAGCGGAGCCGGAAGATCGCCGGCGGCCGCTAAGGAAGCAACACGGGGTCAGCCCGCGCCTATCAGATCGCCGCCTCGGATGGGCGCGAAGTGGCCCCGCGTTGTGGTTTTGGGGGCGGGTCCGGGGCAGCGGGCTGCTGGTGCCTGGACCAGATGTCGCCCATCTCCTCCGAGGACTGCTCCACGATCCGGCTCATCGCGGCGTGCGCCGCGTTCGCCTCGCCGCGCTGGATGGCGCTCGCGACGTCGACGTGCAGCTGCAGCGCCTCGTGCTGCGGCAGGTGCGGCATCAGGCCGTGCTCGGTGCGCCCGGTCAGGACCTCGGTGACCAGGTTGTGCAGCTGGGAAAACATCGGATTTCCGGAGGCCCTGAGCACCGCGGCGTGAAATTCGATATCCAGCCGGAGGAATTCGTCGTGGTCCCCGCGCTGGCCCGAAGCCCAGAGCCGGGCGGCCTGGGAGACAAGGTCGCTGCCGGCGTCCCAGGAGGCGCGCTCGGCGGCGAGGCGGGCAGCCTGTGGTTCGATCGCGCCGCGGAGTTCGTTCAGCGCCTGCAGTTGCTCCAGCCGTTTGGAGGAGGCGAGCCGCCAGCGGATGACCTGGGGATCGTAGGCATTCCAGGAGTCTTCCGGCTGCACCACCGTGCCCAGCCGGCGCCGCGATTCCAGCATCCCCTTGGAGGAAAGCACCCGGGTGGCTTCCCGGACCACCGAACGCGACACACCGTGCACTGTTTCGAGCTCGTCCAGACGCAGGATCGAATGCGGCGCCAGCGACCCCTCGGCAATGGCAAGTCCCAGCTTGTGGACCAGCACGGAATGCAGGTCAGCTGAGGACTCCGCGTTTGGGGTTTTCATAAATAAATCATACGGCTCGGGCACAAGGGGTTGTTTAAGTCTGCTTTATTTCTCTAAGATCGCTTCCAGAGCAGATGTAACGATGCATTTGCGGCCGGCTGGACAGTGACGCCCGGCCCACAAGAAACCAAGGAGTCGTAATGAAGCGACGTTCGATCATGCAGTACGCGGCTGTCGCCGCGGCCCTGTCTCTGGGCCTCACCGCCTGCGGCGGAGCCAGCGGCAGCTCCGATGCCAAGACAGCCGGCACGGTCCGGGTCACCCTCGCGAACCACGTCTGGACCGAAGGCATCAAGGCAGCCATCCCGGAATTCGAGAAGTCCAGCGGCCTCAAGGTTGAACTGACCCAGCTCGGCGAGGACCAGCTCTCGGACCAGTACAACGTCAAGCTCAACGCCGGCAGCGACGAGATCGACGTCATGATGTACCGCCCGCTGCAGGAGGGCAAGGCGTTCGCCAAGAACGGCTACCTCGCCGACCTGACGTCCAAGGTCTCCTCGGACTCCAGCTGGGACTGGAAGGACTACCAGGACGGCCCGGTCAAGGCCACCACGGCCGACGGAAAGGTGGTCGGCGTCCCGATCATCACCGAACGCGAAGTGCTCTACTACCGCAAGGACCTGCTGAAGGCCGCCGGCCTTGAGGTTCCGAAGACCATGGAAGAGCTCGAAGCAGCCGCCAAGGCCATCAAGGCTTCCTCGCCGGACACTGCAGGCTTCGTGGCCCGCACCGGCAAGTCCGCCGCCGTCACCCAGTTCTCCAGCTTCCTGTACAGCTTCGGCGGCGACTTCACGGACGCCAGCGGCAAATCCGCCGTCAATACCGACGCCGCCAAGAAGGCCTACGCGTACTACGGCGGCCTGATCAAGAACTACGGCCCGGCCAACGTCAGCACCGACATGAGCTGGCCCGAGGCGATGGCAATCTTCACCCAGGGCAAGGCCGCCTTCTACACCGAGGCCGACTCGCTCTACAAGAACGCCACCGACCCGGCCAAGTCCAAGGTCGCCGACACGGTCGGCTTCGCCGCCCTGCCCGCCGGCCCGGCCGGTTCCAAGCCGTACAACATCCCGTCGTGGGGCCTCGCCGTCAACCAGGCCTCGGGCAACCAGGACAACGCCTGGAAGTTCATCCAGTGGGCCACCAGCAAGGAACGCACCCTCGCAGCCCAGAAGGCCGGTGTCCCCGGACCCCGCGCCTCCGTCTGGTCCGATCCCGCCGGCACCTCCACCTACCCGAAAGACCTGGCCGAGGCCATCGCCGCCAGCGCCAAGAACGGCGTCGGCCACGACCGCCCCGAGGTTGTCACGGTCGGCAAGGCCCGCGAAATCGTCGGCGGCCCGATCGTAGCCACCATCACCGGCGCTGACGCGTCCGCCGCCGCTGACACGGCCCACGAGGCCTTCCAGAAGTTCCTGGACAGCGAAAAGAAGTAGCGCACCCGGCGCACCACGCGCCGCCTACCAAACCGCCCGGTGGGGGGGGGGGACAGCCCCCACCCCCCCCCAGCCAGCCCTTCCCCCCCCCCCCCCCCCCCCCCCCGCAACACCCCTTTTCTTGCCCCCCCCCCCCCCCCCCC
>NZ_JBVAYV010000016.1:0-81373 GCF_055412805.1 Pseudarthrobacter kochi | reverse complement strand
GCTCGTGGTTCCTGTTCAGGTTGAATGCGTAGGAACACTCATCCCAGCAGGACCACGAGTCCTCTGCTTGCTACAACACGAACCTGTTTCCCCGGGAACCTTGAAGAGCCGCTTTGGCGGGCAAGAGGTTTCAATGTGAATTGAAATCCCTGCCGCACTGTGATTAAAGCGCCTGCGCATTCCACGTTTCCGGGCCTGCCCGGAAATGAACTAGACGGCCGGGCTCACAAAGTCCTCCAGCACCGTCCGGTCGAAGAAACGGATCTCGCCGGTTTCCGGAAAGAACACCGGAACAACAGAAGTGCTGGGGTCCTTCGAGGTTTCGTAGATTTCGGGGGCACCCCCGTGCCTGCGGGCGATGGTGCCGACCAGGTCCGTACCGCGGACCTTGACGGTCCGGTATTTGTAGCTCATTGGGGCTCCTTTGGTGACGTGGGACACAGCCTACTCCTCGAAGTCCGGACGGCGCGGGCCGCCCGGCGGGTGCGTCATGGAAGAACGCGCGGCCCGCACTGGTGCACAATGCGTTCATGACCAATGACGTTCCCCGCCCGGTCTACTTCCTTTCGGACAGTACGGGCATCACCGCAGAAACGCTCGGCAACACGTTGCTGACGCAGTTCCCCGCGAACGATTTTGACCGCATCACGGTCCCCTTCATCACCACCGTCGACCAGGCACGCGCCGTCGTCAGGGTCATCGACAACCGTGCGGCCGCCGGCCTGCAGCCGATCGTCTTTTCCACTGCCGTCGGCAGCGACATCCGCCAGACCCTGGGCACCTGCAAGGGAATCATAGTGGACCTCATCGGGACGCACGTCGGCCAGCTGGAGCGGGCCCTGGGCACCGAAGCCAGCGGGGAACCGGGCCGGGCCCACGGACTCGGCAACGCCGCCCGCTACCAGTCCCGGATGGCCGCCGTCGAATACGCCATGGAGCACGACGACGGCGCGAGCCTGCGCGCGCTCGAAAAGGCCCAGGTCATCCTGGTGGCCCCGTCCCGCTGCGGCAAAACGCCCACCACCATGTACCTGGCGCTGCAGCACGGCATCTTCGCCGCCAACTTCCCGCTGGTGGACGAGGACTTCGAACGCGAGGGACTCCCCAAGCCGCTGCGGCCGTTCGTTTCGAAGTGTTTCGGCCTCACCACCAATCCCCTGCGCCTGAGCCAGGTCCGCACCGAACGCCGCCGCGGCTCGCCCTACGCGTCGCTGCGGCAGTGCGGCTTCGAGCTCCGCAGCGCCGAACGGCTGTACGTGTCCCACGGAATCCCCTACCTGAATTCGGCCAGCGTCTCCGTCGAGGAAATGGCCGCCACCATCCTCCAGACGATGAACCTCAAACACTAGGGAAGCTGTTCACAAGTGTTGCGTGGACCACATCATGTGGAAACAGCGGCGCAGACCTGTCACTGTGGACAGGACTTGCGCCCATCAACCGGCGATCGCCCCATGCGGGGCGGCGATACCCCTATGCCACCATCTGCAAAGGAGCAGCAACCATGACGACAGACATCCTGTGGTTCTCAGAACTCGGCCTCAAGGATCTGGACCGGGTGGGCGGCAAGAACGCCTCCCTCGGCGAGATGGTGCAGAACCTGACCTCTGCCGGCGTCCAGGTACCTGACGGCTTCGCCACGACGGCGGATGCATACCGCAGCTTCCTGGCTGACTCCGGCCTGGACCAGAAGATTGCCGACAGGCTGGTCGGTCTGGACACCGACGACGTGACGGCCCTGGCAGCAGCGGGCCAGGAAATCCGCAAGCTGATGCGCGAGACGCCCCTCCTGCCCGACTTTGAGTCCCAGATCCGCGCCGCCTACCAGCAGCTCGTGGACAAGCACGGCGGCTCCGAGGATCTCTCCTGGGCCGTCCGGTCCAGTGCGACCGCGGAAGACCTCCCGGATGCCTCCTTCGCCGGGCAGCAGGAGACCTTCCTGAACGTCCGGGGCATCGAGAACATCCTCGTGGCCATCAAGGACGTCTTCGCCTCGCTCTACAACGACCGCGCCATCGCCTACCGGGTGCACCACAAGTTCGAGCACGCCGAGGTGGCACTCTCGGCGGGAATCCAGCGCATGGTGCGCTCCGACGTCGGCGCCTCCGGGGTGATGTTCACCATGGACACCGAATCCGGCTTCAACGACGCCGTCTTCGTCACCTCCTCCTACGGCCTGGGCGAGGCCGTGGTCCAGGGCGCGGTCAACCCGGACGAGTTCTATGTGTACAAGCCGGCTTTGCTGGCCGGCCGGCCCGCCATCCTCAAGCGCGGCCTCGGCGAAAAAGCGCTCCAGATGACCTACACGAGCAACCGCGAAATCGGCCACACCATCGACTTCGTCCCGGTGGAGGCGTCGCTGCGGAACCGCTTCAGCCTCACGGACGACGACGTCGAGCAGCTCGCCCGCCACGCCGTCGCCATCGAAAACCACTACGGACGCCCCATGGACATCGAATGGGGCAAGGACGGGATCGACGGCGGCCTGTACATCCTGCAGGCACGCCCGGAGACCGTACAGTCCCGCAGGACCTCCGGCAGCCTGAGCCGTTTCCGCCTGAACGCGTCCAGCAAGGTCCTGGTCGAGGGCCGCGCCATCGGCCAGCGCATCGGCGCCGGCAGCGTCCGGATCCTCACCGCGATTGACCAGATGGCAGCCTTCAAGACCGGCGACGTCCTGGTCGCGGACATGACCGACCCGGACTGGGAACCGATCATGAAGCGCGCCTCCGCCATCGTGACCAACCGCGGCGGACGCACCTGCCACGCGGCCATCATCGCCCGCGAACTGGGGATTCCCGCCGTCGTCGGCACCGGGGACGCCACCGACGTCCTCTCCGACGGGCTCGACGTGACCGTCTCCTGCGCGGACGGCGAGACCGGCGTCATCTACGAGGGGCTCCTGGACTTCAGCGTCGAGGAAACCGAAATCACCCAGCTGCCCGAGGCCCCGGTCAAGGTCATGATGAACGTCGGCACGCCCGAGCAGGCCTTCACCTTCGCGCAGCTGCCCAACCACGGCGTGGGCCTGGCCCGGCTGGAATTCATCATCAACCGGCAGATCGGCATCCACCCCAAGGCGCTGCTGAACGTCGACGAGCAGCCCGCCGAGGTGATTGCGGAAATCCGGGAGCGGATCGCCGCCTACGACAGCCCGCGCGACTACTACATCAAGCGCCTGGCCGAGGGCGTGGCAACTATCGCCGCGGCCTTCGCACCGGAACCGGTGATTGTCCGGATGTCCGACTTCAAGTCCAACGAATACGCCAACCTCCTCGGCGGACCCGCCTACGAGCCGCACGAAGAGAACCCGATGATCGGCTTCCGCGGCGCCTCGCGGTACCTGGAGCCGTCGTTCCGGGACTGCTTCGACCTCGAGTGCGAGGCCCTGTCCTTCGTCCGCAACGAGATGGGCCTGACCAACGTCAAGCTGATGATCCCGTTCGTGCGGACCCTGGATGAGGCCAGCGGCGTGATCGACCTGCTCGCCGAAAATGGCCTGCGCCGCGGCGAAAACGGCCTCGAGGTCATCATGATGTGCGAGCTTCCGTCCAACGCACTGCTGGCCGACGAGTTCCTCGACTACTTCGACGGCTTCTCCATCGGCTCCAACGACATGACCCAGCTGACCCTGGGCCTGGACCGGGACTCCTCGATCGTCGCCGGCAGCTTCGACGAGCGCAACCCTGCAGTCAAGAAGCTCCTGAGCATGGCCATCAAGGCATGCAAGGCCCGCGGCAAGTACGTCGGCATCTGCGGCCAAGGGCCGAGCGACCACCCGGACTTCGCCGAATGGCTGGTCGAGGAAGGGATCGACTCCGTCTCGCTGAACCCCGACACCGTGGTGGAAACCTGGATCCGGCTCGCTGGCGCTGCCGAAGCATCGGCACCCGCCGCCGCAGTCAGCTAAGGTTCCTGCGTCGGGGCCGCGGGACAGGTTCGCGCCTGTCCCGCGGCCTCTTTGCGTCAGCGGGCACCTGCACTGGACGCCTGCACAAGGCCAAGCCGGCGCCGCCGTCAATTGGTCCATTGAGCGGTGGCACCGGGACGCGGTTAGCTAGGTGTCATCAGCGTTCCGCACCAATGACGTTCAGGACACATCGTGACTTTGCAGCAGGATCGGGCCAACGGCGCCCCCGGATTTTGGACCGACGCACGGAGCGGCGGCCGCCTTGAGGACCTGCCGGCCGACGCACCGTGCCCGGATGACTGCCACTTCTGCTCGGGTCCCGAGACGGACTGACGCCAAGCAGCGGGCCTAGACCCTGGCCCGCTGCAGCCTGCTGGCCGCAGCTGCGTCCAGGACCAGCGTGGCGTTCGGGTGGCGCTGGATCAGCGAGGCCGGGAAGTCTTCCGTGACGGGGCCTTCGACCGCACGCGCCACGGCCCCGGCCTTGGCCTCGCCGTGCGCGATCAGCAGCAGCTGCCTCGCCTCGCCGATGGTGCCCAGTCCCTGGGTGATCGCATGCGTGGGGACATCAGCCGCTGAGTCGAAGAATCTCGCGTTGTCGTCCCGCGTGCTGGGCGCGAGCTCAACCACCCGGGTCCGTGAGCTAAACGCCGACGGCGGCTCGTTGAACGCCAGATGGCCGTTGGAACCGATGCCGAGGATCTGCAGATCGATCCCGCCGGCCTCCCGGATGCTGCGTTCAAAGTCGGCCGCTTCCTGCACTGGGTCCGGCGCCAACCCGTCCGGCGTGCGGACGAGGTCCGGGTCCAGGCCGAGCCGTTCGATGACTTCGCGCCGGATGACCTGCGCGTAGCTCTTCGCGTCGGTGGCACCGAGCCCAAGGTACTCGTCCAGGGAAAACCCGCGGACCCGGCCCAGGTCCAGGTTCTCCGCTGCCAGCGCCGCGTACAGCGGCAGCGGCGAGGAACCGGTGGCCAGGCCCAGCACCGCCGTCGGTGTTGCCCTGACGAGTTCGGCGATGAGGTCCGCGGCGCGGATTCCTGCCTCCGCGCCGGTGCCTGATTCGATGATCTTCACGTGTGCTTCCTTGATCGTGGGCCGTCCGGCGGGACGGGTGGTGCGGGACGGGTGGTGCGGGACGGGTGGTGCGGGCTGACGCTGCGGATCTAGCCCTGGGCGTGCACGGGTGTGGAGCGGACGAACCGCTCGGTGATGCGCATCGGGTTGGTGACGGCCGTGCCGATCACCACGGCACTGGCACCGAGCAGGAACGCGTCCTCCACCTGCCCGGGTTCCCAGAACCGGCCCTCGGCGATGATCGGGACGTTGATTGCGGACCACAGGTGTTCGAGCAGGGCGAAATCCGGGGAGGTCGGCACGGCGTCGTCGGAGGTGTAGCCGGAGAGCGTCGTGGCAATCAGTTCCGCTCCGGCTGCTGCCGCCGCCTGCCCGGCGGCGAGGGAGTCGACGTCGGCCATGACCGGCACGCCGAGTTCGCCCCGGATCCGCCGGATCAGCTCGAACGCCGATTCCGGGCCGCTGCGTGGCCGGAACGTCGCGTCGAGGGCCACGATGTCAGCGCCCGCCTCAACAATGAGTGCTGCATCGGCGAACGTGGGCGTGATGTAGACCGGCCCGGCGCCGAAGACCTTGCGGATGCCGATGACTGGCAGGCTGCACTGCTCCTTGACGGCACGGATGTCGTCTTCGCCCTGGATCCGGAGGGCCGCAGCGCCACCCTGCTCCGCGGCGAGAGCCATGGCGGCCATGTAGACCGGCCCGTGCAGCGGGTTGCCGGCCCGGGCCTGGCAGGAAACAATCAGCCCACCCATCAGGGACTTGATCAGCGCTGCGTGCCGCGTCATGGCTGCCCCTGGCCGGACGGCAGCCGGCGGGCGGGAGCGCGCGGCTCCGGCGCATTGAGCCGCACCGTCACATACGGGTCCTGCTGCGGGAAGGCCGACGGCGCCCGGAGCAGCTCGCGGGCGAGCGTCAGGGCTCCCTCGAGGGAGCCCCCCAGCGGCGTCCGGAGTTCGGCGTCGGGGCGGATCATGGCGAAGCGGGCGGCCAGGGGTTCCAGCAGCAGTGCGCCGGCGTCGAACAGCCCGCCGGTGTAGGTCGCGAGCGGCGGGACGCCGTCGGCGAGCGCGGCGGCAACGTTGTCCGCCAGATGCTCTCCTGCCCGTGTCCAGATTCCGGCGGCCACGGGGTCTCCCGCGTGCGCGGCCCCGGCGACGTCCCTGGCGAAAGACGCGAGGACTCCGGCGCGGTCGTCCCGGGTGTAGATCTCCCGGGGCAGCAGCTCCGGGGCACCCCAGCGTTCGCGGAGCAGTACCAGCAGCGCGGCCGAACCGCCGGGCCTGCCGTCATGCGCCGCGAGGGCGGCCTGCAGCCCGGCGGTGCCGATCCAGCTGCCGCTGCCGAGGTCGCCCAGGACGTGCCCCCAGCCGTCCACCCGGTGCCAGCGGCCCGCGAAGTCGGTGCCCAGACCCACGACGCCGGTGCCGGCGGACACGACGGCTCCTCCGCCGAGTCCGATGCCGCCCACCAGGGAGGTGGCGGCGTCGGAGGCCAGGGCGATCGGGATCGGCCCCAGCTGGGCGCGGAGGGTGCGGTGGGCGTCGTCGGTGCCGGCCGTGAGGCTCAGCAGCCCGCTCATCCCGACGCCGGCGGCGCGGAGCACTCCGTCCTGGCCTGCGACGGCAGTCAGGGCTGCCGGCACCAGGGATGCCAGGATGCCCGCCAGCGGGATCCCGCCGGGCCGGACCTCAATCCGGTCCCCGGCGATCCGCAGCGGCGGTTCCCCGGCCGGTGCGCCGAGGCGCTGCAAAGCAGCCCGGCTCCCGCTGCCGCCAATGTCCAGGCCCAGAATCCATTCTGTGTGCATGCCGCTCTTTCCTGCTGCCCCGTTGCCCACCGCCCGGTCCTATTTGCTCATGCCGGCCGTGAGGCCGGCGACGATCTGCTTGGTGGCGACGAGGAACAGCACCACGAGCGGGATGGTGGCGATGACCAGCCCGGCGAACAGGGTGGGCCAGTCGGTCTGGTACTCCCCGAAGAACGTCGTGAGCCCAACCGGCAGTGTGTAGTTCTCCTTGGAGCGCATCAGGATCAGGGGGTAGAAGAAGTCGTTCCAGATGGGCACGAACCGGAAGACGACGACGGTCGCGATCGCCGGTTTCACCAGCGGCAGCATAATGTGCCAGAACATCGTGAAGCTGCCGGCGCCGTCGATCCGTGCCGCTTCCTCCAGTTCCAGCGGAAGCTGGCGGAAGAACGATGTCAGGACGAAGACCGAGAACGGTATGCCCAGCGCCGCGTACAGCATGACCAGACCGAATTTGTTGTCCACCAGCCCCATCGCATCCAGCAGGTAGAAGACCGGAAGAATGGCGAGGTAGACCGGCAGCATCAGCCCGGACAGGAAAACGGCTTCGATGATGCTGGTCACCCGGGACTTGCTGCGCGCCAGCGCATAGGCCGCCAGCAGCGAGACGATGGTGGAAATCAGTACTGAACCGATCGTGACCAGCAGGGAGTTCACGAAGAAGGTCCCGAAGGACGCCTGCACCCAGGCCTTGGTGTAGCTGGCGAAGTTGGGGTTCAGGGGCAGTGCCAGCGGGCTCCGTGCCATCTCGCGGGTGGTCCGCAGCGAGCTGAACACCATGACCAGCAGGGGCGCGACGGCGATCACCGCGTAAACCCAGAGGAAGCCCGAGACGGCGAACCTGCCGGCCGCGCCCTTCCTCCGGGCCGGCCGGCGGCGCGTCGGCTCCGCGGCCGGCACGCTGCCGGCAGGCTTCTTCTCTGTGAGGAGACTCATCAGGAGAGCTTCCTTTCCCTGCGTCGGATGATGGAAGTGAAGACCAGCGCCACTCCGAAAATGAAGACGAAGAGCAGTGTGGCCAGGGCCGAGGAGACCCCGATGGCATTCGAGGCCCCGGATTCAAACGCGGTCCGGTAGAACATCAGCGACAGGACGTCGGTGGCCCCCGCCGGTGAACCGGAGGACCCTCCCATGGCGTACGGCAACGCCAGCGCCTCCATGGACCCGATGAAGGTCAGGATGCTGACGGTGCCGATTGCCGAGGTCAGCAGCGGCAGCGTGATCGAGCGGAACCGTTGCCACGCCGTCGCGCCGTCCAGCGACGCCGCTTCGGTGAGCTCCTCCGGGATGCCGCCCAGGGCCGCGCCGTAGAGCAGGATCGGGAAGCCCAGCCACTGCCAGGCGGTGACGAGCACAATCACCCAGAGCGCGGTGGACGGCTGGCCCAGCCAGGGCTGCGCCAGCTCGCCCAGCCCGATTGCCTTGAGCAGCGCGTTCACGGGGCCGAACAGCGGCGAGAGAAGCAGCGTCCACAAGTAGCCGATGACCAGCGGGCTGACCAGGTACGGCAGCGTGTACAGCGTCTGGAACAGCTTCTTGAAGCGCTTGCGCTTGTACAGGAAGGAGGCGATCGCCAGCCCGACGGTGTTCTGGAAGACCATGGCACCGGCGAACAGGAGCAGGTTGTGCATCAGCGCCCGCGGCAGCTCCGACTTGAACGGCTCTGCGGTGAAGAGCGTGAAGAAGTTCCCGACGCCGGAGAACGCACCCCGGGCGGTGCCCTGCCAGTCAAAGAAGGAGTAGCTGAAAGCCGTGATCATCGGGTAGAGCACGAAGATGGAGAAAATGATCACGGCCGGGGCGAGGAAGATCACGGTGGCCGGCCAGCCAAGGACGGTCCCCGACGGGCGGGGACCGCGCTTGCGCGGCTTGGGGCGGCTCAGCTGGTCGGCTTGAACCACTGGGAAACTCCGTCCTGGACCTTCTGGGCGACGCCGGAGGCGTCCTTGCTGCCCAGGAACAGTTCCTGGACTCCGGAACCCATGAGGTCGGTGCCGGAGGGCGTGCCGTAGCGGAAGTCAACCAGCAGGGTGTACGGAGCGGAGTTCGCCTGGTACAGGTCCCAGATTTCCTTCATGACCGGATCGTTGAAGGAGACGCCCTCGACCGGGGAGAACTGCTTCAGTTCGTCGGCGACCTTCTGGCCGAACTCCTTGGTGCCCATCCACTGCAGCAGTTTCAGGGACGCTTCCTGCTTCGGGGACTTGGCGTTGATGGCCCAGTTTCCGTCGGCGTAGGCCGGCGACACCGGCGTCGAGGACGCGGAGCCGTCGCGGACCGGGACCTGGAAGACGCCGAGCTCGAGCTCCGGGTTCTGCTTCTGGAAGAAGGCCAGCTCAAAGGACCCGCCGGGGAACATGGCGGCCTGCTCGTTGCTGAACAGGACCTGGGCGTCGGTGTAGCTCACGCCCACCACGTCCTTGGGCATGAAGCCCTGCAGGTCCTTCAGGTTCTGGATGGAACTGACGTACTTCGCATCGGCGAAGGTCTTCTTTCCGGACTGGACGGCGTCGCGGAAGTCCTTGCCGCCGTACTCGGCCGAGCCGAAGATGTCGTGGATGAACGGCATCATCCAGGCGTCCTTGGCACCGACGGCCAGCGGCGTCATGCCGGAGCCCTTGATCTTCTCGTTGGCCTTCATGAACTCGTCCCAGGTTTTGGGAACCTCGATGCCTTCATCCTTGAAGATCTTCTTGTTATAGAAGACCTGCATCGTCTGGGTGGCAAAGGGGACGCCGTAGACTTTTCCATCGGCCTTGCCTGTGGCACCGGTGACGATGGTCGGGTCCATGCTCTTCAGGCCGTCGACCTTGCCGGTGATCTCGGTGAGGTTTCCGCCGGCGATCAGTGGCTGCAGGGCGCCGTAGGCTCGCGCCTGGACGACGTCGGGGCCGTTGCTGCCGGTCAGCCCGGTGGTGAGGATCTGGTTGTATTCGGTGTTTTTGAAGGCCTGGAAGTCGACTTTGACGCAGTTCTTCTCCTCGTAGGCGGCGAAGATCTTCTTGTACGCTTCCACATCCTCGGGGCGCCAGGACCACACCTTCAGCGATTCCGGGGAGGCACACCCGGCGGCGGTTCCAGCGGGCTTTTCCTGCGGCGTCGACGATGAGCCGGGGGCGCAAGCGGTGATCGGCAACATGGCGAGCGCAAGGGCCGCGATCAGGTGCCTGGGACGTACCTTCATTGTTTTGATCCTTCTGGTTGGAAACAGACGTTGGAGGGTGGGACGTGGTTGCAAAGAAGCGGCGCCGGGCCCCGCCCGGCGGTGTGGGACAGCGTCAGACGGCGTCCGGCAGTGTCAGGGTCTCGACGGCGGCGCGGACATCGCCGCCGGATGCGGCGAGCGCCTCGCGGGAGGACCCGGGGCCGGCGCCCGTCAGCATGGCGGCCAGGGCGACCTTGAGGTCGCCGTCCGCGCCGGCAAGCGCAGCCCTGCAGGGCTCTTCGCCTTCCCCCGTGGCCTCCATCAGGATCCGCACGGTCCGGGCGCGAAGCTTCTCGTTCGTCGCGAGTACGGAGACCATCAGGTTGGACCAGGTCTTGCCGAGCCGGATCATGAGGGCGGTGGAGAAGCTGTTGAGCATCATTTTCTGGGCTGTCCCGGCCTTCAGGCGGGTCGACCCGGCCAGGGCTTCGGGGCCGGTGTCGGCGGCCAGCACAAAGTCCGCCAGATAGCCGAGTTCCGGATTCTCGGCGCAGGTCATGAGAGCCGTGGGGACGTTGAGCTGCCGGGCCCGGTCCAGGGCGCCTCCGACGTAGGGCGTCCGCCCCGAGGCGGCAATGCCGATCACGACGTCGCCGGCCCTGACGTCTGCCGCATCGGCGATGCCGGCGTCCCAGGAGTCCTCAAGGTTCTCGACAGCCCGGACGAGCGCGGCGGAGCCGCCGGCGTGGTGGGCGATGACGACGCCTTCGGGCAGGTTGAACGTTGGCATCAGCTCGGCTGCGTCGATGATCCCCAGCCTCCCGGATGTTCCGGCACCGAAGTAGTGCACCCTGCCGCCGCCGCTGACCGCGTGCGCCGCGGCGTCGACCAACAGTGCCATGACCGGCAGCACCTGCCGGACGGCCTCCGGGGCGATCCGGTCCTCGTCGTTGAGCGCCTCCAGGATGCCGAGCGTGGTGCGCCGGTCCAGGTCCAGCGTGCGGGGGTTTCGCACCTCGGTGCTGATGTCGAGCCAAGCGCTGCTCAGCTGTCCGCTGGTGGGGTTCTCTGAACTCACCAATTTTCCTTTTCTCTCAGAAGGCGTTACGTGATTTCCGTCACCAGCGAACTTACGGGCACCGACGATTTGTGTCAATCTCTTACAGAAAAACGACTCCCCATGTAACCTTGTTACATGCCGGTTGTCCTGCCGGTTCCGCGGGTCCCGCACCCGACAAAATGAAAGATGGTCCCTGGTGAGCGCAGTCACGGGAAACGAATCGTCACGGACGGTCCTGGTCCGTATCCGCTCGGCACTCCCCTCTCTGCGGCCCTCCGAGCAGTCCATCGCCAATGCAGTCCTGGCCGAACCTGCCCTCGCCGCGACCCTGTCCATCGGCGAGCTCGCCGAAAAATGCGAGACGTCAACGACGTCGGTAGTCCGCTTCTACAAAAAAGTCGGCTACCAGGGATACTCGGACTTCCGCATGGACCTCGCCCGGGAAACGACCCGGGAGCAGGCCGTGGCCAACGTGTCCGCCGAAATGTACGAGGATATCGCCAAGACCGACTCGCTGCAGGACGTCGTGTCCAAAATTGCCTTCAACGAGACAATGTCCATTGCCGACACGGCCCAGGTGCTCGACGTCGGGAAGCTCGCCGATGCGGTGGCCGCCCTGTCACGCGCCCGACGGATCGACATCTTCGGCGTCGGAGCCAGCGCCTGGGTCGGCCAGGATCTTCAGCAGAAATTCCACCGGATCGGGATGACAGCGCACAGCTGGTCCGACGCGCATTCCGCCTGGACCTCCGCGGCCCTGCTGGACGGCGGGTGCGTGGCAGTGGCGATCTCCCACTCCGGCTCGACGCTGGACACCGTAGAAGCCCTGCGCATCGCCAACGAGGCCGGAGCCCGGACCGTTGCCATCACCAACCACTCCGACTCCCCGCTGGCACGGATCGCGGATATCGTGCTCACCACCGCGGCCCGGGAAAGCCCGTTCCGCTCCGGCGCCCTCGGCAGCCGCATGGCCCAGATGATGGTCATCGACTGTCTTTTCGTTGGCGTCGCCCAGCAGTCCTACGACACCTCCATCGCGGCACTCCGGAAGACCTACACGGCCGTCCAGGGCCGGAAAGTGTGACCCGGCGCCCCGGACGCTTTTCGTAGTCCGGTAGGAGTCGCCGGTAGAATCGGGGACCTCCCGCAGCCGGCAACGCCCGCGGGGGCAACCATGGCCGCCGCTGGTGAAGGGAGTGTTCCGTGCGCACAGCCGCCAGAGCACCGTTCCACGCCCTGCGCTCAGCCATGGTGGCCATCACCGCCCTGTCCCTTGCGGCGGGCGCGCACACCCTGGCCGGCGGTCAGCTTCCTCCTTCCGGCGTCCTGCTGGCCCTGCTCGCCCTCACCGGGCTGGCCGCCACCACCGCGGCCCGACTCAAGCTCAACCTCCCGGCCCTGGCCGGGATTCTCGGCGCCGGGCAACTCGTGCTGCACGAGGCCTTCACGGCCTTCAGCGGCCCCGCCCTGGGCGGCTCCGCGTCCGGAACTGCGGCCGACGCCGCGCCGCACCACGTCGCCGCGGTTCATCTCACCGTCGGTGCTGACAGCACACTCGCGGCGGCCGGGCCGGACCTGCAGTTTTCGCTGCTGTCCGTGCTGATGCTGGCCGGCCACGCGCTGGCGACGCTCCTCTGCGCCGTCCTCATCGCCAGGGGCGAGGACGCCCTGTGGTCGCTGGCGGCCTGGCTCCGCCCGCTGCTGCGGCTCCCCGCTGCCGTGGCGCCCGACGCCGTCGTATTTTCCTGACTCCTACGCCCTGCTGACGTTCGGAATCCCCCACGGCTGCGAGGAATCCGGCACCAAGAAGGTGACCATCACCCTTCCCGCCGAACTCAACGATGCCCGGCCCACGGTCAACCCCAACTGGACAGCCGCGAAAGTCAACGAGCAGCTGGCCGAACCGAAGAAGCTCGCCGACCCTGTACTTCCCCACCCTGCAGAACTGCGAGGTGGGCCAGACCGACTGGTCGCAGCTCCCCGCCGAGGGACAGGACCCGCACTCGCTCAAGGCGCCGGCGCCGTCCGTGACCGTCACGGCGGCCGCTGCGGCTGACGGGCACAACGCCCATGCGGCCAGCACCCCGGACGCCGCACCGGAGACGGTCCAGGCCGCTGCCGTGAACGACGACGGTACCCAGGCCCGCAGCTGGGCCGGACTGGTGGCCGGCGTCGGCGGGCTCGCCCTCGGCGGCGTCGACCGCGCCCAAGTCCGCACCCACGGAGCAGCTGACCTCGATTGATGCCCGGAAATCACAATCCGGGCATCAATCCGGCGCCGCCGTCGTGGCATCGTTGACTCCGGCCCCATCGGGCATGAAGGTGGTGCCATGACGGCTCAGCGAATCAACAACAGACTGATATTCACGACGGCGGCAGCCGCGGCAGCGCTTTTCCTCGCCGGCTGCGGCACCGGCACCCCGCAGTCCCAGACCTCCAGCACCCCGGCGTCCTCCGCCGCCAGCTCCCCGAGCCAGTCCGCCGCCGCAGCCGCGGGGCCCAGCTCTGCGACGCCCGCACCGGCAGCATCCACCCCGGCCGGGCCCGCACTGTGCAAGGCCGCCGGCCTGACCGCAACCACCGATGCCACCGGCGGCGGCGCGGCCGGAAGTGTCTACATGCAGCTGATCCTCACGAATTCCGGCGCCGGGCCGTGCCGCCTGTTGGGCTTTGCCGGCGTCTCCCTCACCGCGGATGCGAACGGCGAACCCATCGGCGCCCCCGCGGCGCGTGACGAGGCCACACCCGCCGCCGACGTGCTGCTCGCACCGGGGCAGGCCGGAACCGCCACGCTGCGCTACACGCAGGCACGCAACTACTCGGACTGCACCGTCGTTCCGGCGGCCGGCTTCCGGATCTACCCGCCAGAGGACACCGCGTCCCTGTTCATCGCCGAACCCCATGACGCCTGCAGCAACGCCGGCATCAACGTGTTGACCATCGGGGCGTTCACGGCCAAGTAGCCCCGCTAACGCCGAGGTGCGATTTCCCGCCCATGCGCGGGTGCAACATCGGCGCAACGTCTCACCTCGCGGGGGTCCCGGCCGTCCAGGGCGGCCGGAATCCGCTCCCTGAGACCGCCCGCCAATTACTGTCACTGCCGTAAGGCATGATGGAGGAATGAAGGGGCAGGAGCTCTCCGGCGGCACACTCGCGGCCGAGGCCATGGACCGGTTCAGCCGGCCAACCCGGGACTGGTTCCTGGGTGCCTTCACCGCGCCCACCCCGGCCCAGAACGGCGCCTGGAATGCGATCTCCTCGGGCGCGCATGCGCTCGTGGTCGCCCCCACCGGTTCCGGTAAAACGCTCGCGGCCTTTCTCTGGGCGCTGGACCGGCTGCTTGCCGCATCGCCTGCCGAACCCGAGGGGCTGCCCGGCCTGGACACCGTCAAGGGCGCCCGGCGCAAGGCACCCAAACGCAAAACCCGGGTGCTCTACATCTCGCCGCTCAAGGCGCTCGGCGTCGACGTCGAACGCAACCTGCGTGCCCCGCTGATCGGCATCACCCAGACCGCCAAACGCCTCGGCCTGCCCGCACCGCTGATCACCGTGGGTGTCCGTTCCGGGGACACCCCGGCGTCGGTCCGCCGCTCGCTGCTGAGCAACCCGCCGGACATCCTGATCACCACGCCCGAATCCCTCTTCCTGATGCTCACCTCGAAGGCGCGGGAGACGCTGAGCGAGGTGGACACCATCATCGTCGACGAGGTCCACGCCGTCGCGGGCACCAAACGCGGCGCCCACCTGGCCGTGTCCCTGGAACGCCTCGACGCGCTGCTCCCGAAGCCCGCCCAGCGGATCGGGCTCTCGGCCACCGTGGAGCCCAAGGAGCTGGTGGCGCAGTTCCTCGCCGGCTCCGCACCGGTGGAAATTGTGGCCCCGCCATCGAAAAAGACCTGGGACCTGACGGTCTCCGTCCCGGTGGAGGACATGTCCGATCTGCAGGGTGCGGCCGGCGCCTTCGACTCCGGCCCTGCGTCCGGGCTGCAGCCCCAGGCTTCGATCTGGCCACATGTGGAGGAGAAGATCGTGGACCTGGTGCTGGCCAACCAGTCCACGATTGTGTTCGCGAATTCCCGCCGTCTCGCCGAGCGCCTTACCGCCCGGCTCAACGAGATCTACGCCGAGCGGCAGCTGATGGCCGCCGGCGGCGGCTGGGGCGAGTTTGGCGCCGGGGCTCCAGACTTCGAGTCCGTGCCGTCGGGGGCACCGGCCGGCGGCGCTCCCGCGTTGCCGGCCTCCGTCGCCGCGCCGGCGTCCACCTCCACGCCGGCGCACATGATGGCCCAGGCCGGCAGCACCGCCGGCGCCGATCCGGTCCTGGCCCGCGCCCACCACGGCTCGGTCTCCAAGGACCAGCGCGCCCTGATCGAGGATGACCTGAAATCCGGCCGGCTGCGCTGCGTCGTCGCCACGTCATCCCTTGAACTGGGCATCGACATGGGCGCCGTGGACCTTGTGGTGCAGGTGGAATCCCCGCCGTCCGTGGCCAGCGGGCTGCAGCGGGTGGGCCGCGCCGGCCACCAGGTCGGCGAGATCTCCCAGGGTGTGCTGTTTCCCAAGCACCGGGCAGATCTTGTGCACACGGCAATTACGGTGGAACGGATGCTGGCCGGCAAGATCGAACGGCTTTACGTCCCCGCGAATCCGCTGGACATCCTGGCCCAGCAGACCGTCGCGGCCACGGCCCTGGGCTCCATCGACGTGGAGGACTGGTTCTCCACGGTCCGCCGGTCAGCGCCCTTCGCCTCGCTTCCCCGCTCCGCCTTCGAGGCCACGCTGGACCTGCTGGCCGGCCGGTATCCCTCGGACGAGTTCGCGGAGCTGCGGCCCCGGATCATCTGGGACCGCAACGCCGGCACCATCGAAGGCCGGCCCGGGGCCCAGCGGCTGGCCGTCACCTCCGGCGGCACCATCCCGGACCGCGGGCTTTTCGGCGTCTACATCATCGGCACCGAAGTCGAAGGCTCCGGCTCCCGGGGTTCCGCGAGCGGCGACGGCAGGGCGGCCAGCCCGGCCGCCGCCGCAGCCAAGGGCGGGCGGCGGGTCGGCGAACTCGATGAGGAAATGGTCTACGAATCCCGGGTGGGTGACGTGTTCGCCCTGGGCGCCACCAGCTGGAAGATCGAGGACATCACCCATGACCGGGTCCTGGTCTCCCCCGCGTTCGGCCAGCCGGGGAAGCTCCCTTTCTGGAAGGGCGACTCCCTCGGCCGCCCGGTGGACCTCGGCCGCGCCCTGGGTGCGTTTATGCGCGAACTGTCCGCGTCCGACGTCGGGCCGGCCACGGAACGCTGCAAAGCCAGCGGCCTGGACGATTTCGCCGCCAACAACCTGATCCAGTACCTCGCCGAGCAGAAGCTGGCCACCGAGGTGGTCCCCAGTGACACCACCCTGGTGGTGGAGCGCTTCCACGACGAGCTCGGCGACTGGCGGGTGGTGCTGCACAGCCCGTTCGGCATGCCGGTGCACGCGCCGTGGGCCCTCGCCGTCGGGCAGCGGCTGCATCAGCGCTATGGCATGGACGGTTCCGCGATGGCCGCCGACGACGGCATTGTGCTGCGCGTGCCCATGATGGAGGACGAACCTCCCGGGGCGGAGCTGTTTATGTTCGACCCGGAGGAACTCGAACAGATTGTGACCGCGGAGGTCGGCGGCAGTGCCCTCTTCGCCTCCCGGTTCCGTGAGTGCGCCGCCAGGGCACTCCTGCTGCCCCGGCAGAACCCCGGCAAGCGGCAGCCCCTGTGGCAGCAGCGCCAGCGCTCCGCCCAGTTGCTGGACGTGGCGCGGAAGTACCCCACGTTCCCGATCGTCCTGGAGACCGTCCGGGAATGCCTGCAGGATGTCTACGATCTTCCGGCTCTGAAGGACATCGCCGCGTCCATCGAGCGGCGCGAGCTGCGGATCCTGCAGACCACCACCCAGCAGCCCTCCCCCTTCGCCAAGTCCCTGCTGTTCGGCTACGTCGCGCAGTTCCTCTATGAGGGCGACTCCCCGCTGGCCGAGCGCCGGGCCGCCGCCCTGGCGCTGGATTCGACCCTGCTCAACGAGCTCCTCGGCCGCGTGGAGCTGCGTGAACTGCTCGATGCCAAGGTCATTGACGCCACCGAGCAGGAACTGCAGCGGCTCGCCCCGGACCGGAAGGTCCGCGGGCTGGAGGGGGTCGCGGACCTGCTCCGCCTGCTGGGCCCGCTGGCTCCGGAGGAAGTCGCCGCCCGGCTGGAACCGGCCGGCGAGTCGGCCCCGGCGGCCGGGCTTGAAGGATCGGTCGCCGAGCCGGTGGTCGATGCTGTCGAGGCTCCGGTTGCCGATGCCGCCGCGCACCTCGTGGCGCTCCAGCGCGCCAACCGCGCCATCAAGGTCAACGTCGGGGGTGCCGAGCGGTACGCCGCTGTGGAGGATGCCGCCCGGCTGCGCGACGCCCTCGGCGTTCCGTTGCCGATGGGCGTGCCGCTTGCCTTCATCGAGCCGGTCGCTGACCCGTTGGGCGACCTCGTCTCGCGCTATGCCCGCACCCACGGGCCGTTCACCTCCGCCGAGGCCGCCGCCCGGCTGGGACTCGGCGTCGCGGTCGTCGGCACGGCGCTGAAGCGGCTCGCCGCGGACGGGCGTGTTGTGGAAGGCGAGTTCCGCCCGCACGCCGCACCCCCGCCGTCGACGGCACCGGAGCCCGACGACGGTGAGGCGGCCGCCGTCGGGACCCAACCCACCGGCGCCCCCACGGCGCCGTCGCTGGCCGGTGTCAGCGAATGGTGCGATGCCGAAGTCCTGCGCAGGCTCCGCCGCCGCTCGCTCGCCGCACTGCGCGCCGAGGTGGAGCCCGTGGATGCCGCCGCCTATGGCCGCTTCCTGCCGGCGTGGCAGAACGTCCGCGTCCCGGGCAAGCGCGGGCAGTCGGCGCTGCGCGGACTGGACGGGATCATCACCGCCGTCGACCAGCTCTCCGGCGTGCCCATCCCGGCATCGGCCTGGGAACCACTGGTCCTTGCCAGCCGTGTGGCCGATTACCAGCCCGCCATGCTCGACGAGCTCATGGCGGCCGGCGAAGTGCTCTGGTCCGGTGCAGGAGCGCTCCCCGGCAACGACGGATGGGTCAGCCTGCATCTGGCCGATTCGGCCGAGCTGACCCTGAACCCGGCGATCGACTTCGAGCCCGGTGACGCGCAGCAGCGGCTGCTGGACCACCTGCACACCAACGGCGGCGGCTACTTCTTCCGGCAACTGACAGAGGTTGCCGGCGGCATGGATTCGGTGCTCAGCGACCAGGACGTCGTCTCCGCACTCTGGGACCTCGCCTGGGCCGGCCGGATCACGGGCGACACCTTCGCCCCGGTCCGGGCGATGATCGCCGGCGGCCACACCGCGCACCGGCAGGTCGCCCGCGCCCCGCGGGCCAGGGCCCCCAGGATGAGCCGGCTCGGGCGCTCCCACGGCACCGGTTTGCTCGGGTCCCCCGGGTTGACCGGCGGGCGGTACGGCTCCGCTGCCGGCACCGCACCCACTCCCCCGCTGGCCGCTGGCCGCTGGTCCGCCCTCCCCGCACCCGAACTGGACGCCACCATCCACGCCCGGGCCACCGCGGAACTCCTGCTGGACCGGTACGGCGTGGTCACCCGCGGCTCGGTCATGGCCGAGAACATCCTGGGCGGCTTCGGCCTGATGTACAAGGTCCTGGCCCGGCTGGAGGAAGCCGGCCGGTGCCGGCGCGGGTACTTCATCGAGCACCTTGGCGCGGCCCAGTTTGCCGTTCCCGCGACAGTGGACCGGCTGCGGTCGTACGCCGAGGACACCCAGCTTCACAAGCCCGAGCCGGTGGCCCTGGCCCTTGCCGCGACGGACCCCGCCAATCCTTACGGCGCCGCCCTGCCGTGGCCTGCCCTCAACGTCGAGGCCGGGACCGGCCACCGCCCGGGCCGGAAGGCCGGCGCCCTGGTGGTCCTGGTCGACGGCGCCCTGGTCCTCTATGTGGAACGCGGCGGCAAGACCCTGCTGGCCTTCAGCGAGGACACGGAGGTTCTGGCTGCGGCCGGGGCAGCGCTGGTCAGCGTGGTGACCCGCGGCGCGGTGGACAAACTGATCATGGAAAAGGTCAACGGCCACGGCATCCTCGATACTCCCGTCGCCGCCGCACTGGCGCAGGCCGGGGCCTACTCCACGCCCAAGGGATTGAGGATCCGTGCCTGAGGGAGATTCGGTCTTCCGCGCGGCCGCCCAGCTGCATGCCGCCCTGGCCGGGCAGCAGCTCATCTCCTCCGATTTCCGGGTGCCGCGGTTCGCCACCCTCAAACTCGGCGGCTGGACCGTGACCGAGGTGGTCCCGCGTGGCAAACACCTGCTCATGCGGCTGGAGGGCCCGGCACGGCCAGGTGCCGCCAGCCCGGCGGAACCGGAACGGCTGACCATCCACTCCCACCTCAAGATGGAAGGCACCTGGCAGGTCTATCCGCCAGGCGGCCGGTGGCGGAAGCCGGGATTCACCGCCCGCTGCGTGCTGCGCACCGCCACGGCGGACGCCGTCGGGTTCTCGCTCGGTATCCTCGAAGTGGTCCGCAGCTCCGACGAAAACTCCGTGGTCGGCCACCTTGGTCCGGATCTGCTGGGACTTGACTGGGACCTCGCCGAGGCGGAGCGGCGGATCCGGGCCGCTCCGGACGACCCGATCGGCGTCGCGCTGCTGGACCAGCGGAACCTGGCGGGGATCGGCAATATCTACCGCTGCGAGGCCTGCTACCTCTCCGGCGTGCACCCGGCGGCGCCTGTCTCGGCCGTGCCTGACGTGGCCGCGATGATCACCGACGCCAAGCTCCTGCTGGAGGCCAACCTGGGGCCCGGCCGCCGGACCACGGTCCTGAACCAGCGCGGCATTGCCGTGGGCCGGACATCCGGGCTGCCCGGCTACTGGGTCTACCGGCGCGAACACCAGCCGTGCCTGAAGTGCCGGACACCGGTGCGGCGCGGAGTCCTCGCCAAGGCCACGGGTACCGAGGAACGGGACATCTACTTCTGTCCGACGTGCCAGCCGCTGCCGGGTGCCGGCGGGAGCCCGGCAGGGTGAAGTTCAGAGGCGGGCAGCGCAGCGGCAACGGCAACGGCAACGGCAGCGGCAACGGCTCAGGGTGTGGCGACCGCCGGATCGGCAACGGCCGGGAGCGCGGGCTTCTTCAGTTCCGGCACGGTGAACCGCGGCAGCAGGAGCTGCACGAGCGGGCCGATCGCCAGGGCGTAGAGCACGGTCCCGATGCCGACCGAGCCGCCGAGCAGCCAGCCCGCGGCGAGCACCACGATTTCAATGCCGGTCCGGGATGTCCGCACGGACCAGCCCGTGCGTCGGGCGAGGCCGGTCATCAGGCCGTCCCGCGCTCCGGGTCCCAGCCGGGCACCGATGTAGCAGGCGGAGGCGATTCCGTTGAGCAGGATGGCCCCTGCGAGCATTCCGGCCTGCCCGCCGAGGTGGGATATTTCGGGGATCAGCGCCAGTCCGACGTCGGCGAAGACGCCCACCAGCACGGCGTTGCACAGTGTGCCGACACCCGGCCATTGCCGTAGCGGAATCCACAGGAGCAACACGAGGAAACTCACGATCACCACCACCGTGCCAATACTGAGCCCGGTCTTGACCGCGAGGCCCTGGTGGAACACATCCCAGGGGTCCAGGCCCAGGCCGGCGCGGATGAACATTGCCAGGGATATGCCGTACATGGCGAGGCCGATAAGGAGCTGAAGGAGCCTGCGGGTCATCATGCAACCCATCCTCCCGGAAAACTGGCCTTGCATTCCATAGCCAGTTTGAAATACTGGCTCTATGTCCGGATCCCTGAACCCCAGTTCGCTGGCCCGATTGCTCGGCGACTGGAACCTCGGCGCAGCCCCCGCCTACCGGGAGCTGGCCGACGTCATCCGCCTCCTGGTCCTTGACGGCCGCGTGCCATTGGAGGTTGCGCTGCCCAGCGAACGGGCCCTGGCCGCGACGCTCGGCATCAGCCGGACCACCGTCACCGCCGCGTACTCGCTGCTGCGCGAGCAGGGATTCCTGAGCAGCGGGCAGGGCAGCCGCGGCCGGACGTGTATCCCGCAGACCAGTCCGGTCGGCGGCCGCAGCGGCGGCGGGGCGAGCCTCAGCGGCGCTCCGGGCCTGGCCGTTCCGGACGGAATTCTCGACCTCGCCTATGCCTCGCTGCCGGCCAGCGGCGAGGTGGTCCATCGGGCATTCGCCTCGGCCCTGACCGAGCTTCCGGCGCTGCTGCCCGGCTTCGGCTACGACGCCCTCGGCGTGAGACCGCTGCGGGACGCCATTGCCGGGCACTATTCGGCGGCCGGCGTGCCCACCACCGCGCAGCAGATTCTCGTGACGTCCGGCGCGCAGCACGCGCTGAACATCGTGCTGCGCACCCTGGCCGGCCGGTCTGACAAGGTCCTGGTGGAGCATCCCAGCTACCCCAACGCGCTCGACGCCATCCGGGCCGCGGGCTGCCGGCTGGTTCCGGTGGCCATGCCCGCGGCCCATACGGCCACCCGCCCGGGGCAGGCTTCCGGCGGCCGGCCCGGCTGGGACCTGGAGGCGATCGAGACCGCCCTGATGCAGCAGCGGCCCGCCATGGCCTACGTGGTCCCGGACTTCCACAACCCCACCGGGCGGCTGATGTCCGATGCCCAGCGGCGCCGGCTGGTCCACGCTGCCACCGCAGCCGGCACTGTCCTCGTGGTCGACGAGACGCTCCGGGAGGTGAACCTCGACGGCGCCGAGTCCACTCCGCTGGCAGCCTTCAACCCCGCCGTCGTCTCCATCGGTTCGCTCAGCAAGTCGCACTGGGCCGGGCTGCGGACCGGCTGGATCCGGGCCGAGGAGCCGCTGATCCAGCGGTTCGCCGCCGCCCGCACCACCATGGACCTGGGCGGCCCGGTGGTGGAACAGCTAGCGGCGGCCCACTTGGTCAACGCCCTCTCCGAGCCGCTCCCGGCACGGCTGGCCTCCTTGCGGGACAACCGGGACACGCTGCTGGACCTTATCGCCGGACACCTGCCGGGCTGGCAGAGCGAACGGCCCGACGGCGGACTGTCCGTGTGGTGCCGGCTCCCGGCCCCGATCAGCACCGCCCTTGCCGTGGTGGCCCCGGACTTCGGCATCCGGCTCGCGGCCGGGCCCCGGTTCGGCACCGGCGGCGCTTTCGAGCACTACCTCCGGGTGCCATTCACCCTGCCCCCGGAGCAGCTCGAAACCGCGGTGGCGGCGCTGCGTGCCGCCCAGGACCGGCTGGAGGCTTCCCCACAGTTGCGTCGCACCTTCGGGGCGACGCCAGCGGCGGCCATCGCCTGAGCCTCACGCGGTGAGGGCAGACCCGAGCACACGGCCCGGCGACGCGGATACTTCTCCACGAGGCGAAAAAATTTCTGGCGCGCCCGGATTCCGGCGTCGCCAGGAATTTGGAGTGTCGCTCGTGACTTTCGGTGTCGCCCTCGCGGCCAGGAGCTGCGGATCCGCTAGGCGTAGACCTTCTCGAGGAAGCCGCCCCAGGCCTTCGCCGTGGCCGCGGAGTCCCCGCTGCCGCTGAAGTCGTGGACCGTCATCCCGACCGGAGCGCCGAAGGCGTTGCGGCCGAAGAACCTGTACAGCGTGTCCGCGGTTCGCAAGCCGAGGAAGTTCTCGTTGGCGAAGTCCACCTCCGCGGAGAGCGTTCCGACGCCGTCGAGCTCAAGTTCCACGGCGCGGCCAGGCGCCGTCCCCTCGACGCCCAGGGCCTTCCTGAGCCGGACAAAGCCGTCCGGCGTCGCCGAGGAGGGCGGAGCCTGAACGTTGGTGAAAACCACGGGCCTGCCGTCAAATTACTTCAGATACTGACCCAGGGTGTGGAGGTAGAACGCGGTGTGCTTGCTGGCGCCGTCGTACTGCTGGTCCCAGTCCTCGGCGAAGATGCCGCTGTGGACGTAGTGCAGCCGGGCCCGGCCGCCGTCGAGCGGTTCCAGCACGTGTTCCAGCTGGTTGAACCAGCCGTCCGGGCCGTCCATCCGGGACACGAGGTGGGCCGGGTACTCATCAACCGTTCGCACTTCCGGCCACTCGTCGGTGGGGAACATCCATGCCGGGGTGCCCGCGGTGACGGCTTCCCAGACCCGCTCGGGGGTGCCGGGCAGTTCCGTGTCCACGATAATTTCGAAGTTTCGTTTGTCAGTCATTGTCCTGCTCCTTAGCTGAGGGGGTTTCGGGTGATGCCTTGCGTGGTGTCTTGAGCGACGGATGAAGCGCGACGACGAGGCGGTGCTTGCGCCCGCCGCCCGCGGTGGCGCCGGACCCCGGTCCGGCGTCGTGGTATTCGTCCACGAGCCGGGTCACGGCGACGCCGAGTTCTTCGGCGAAGGCGGCCCGGTCCGCGGCGGTGCGGAAGGTGATCTCGCCGTCGATGGCGAAGGTGGCGACTGGCTGTTTGGCCGCGGCGGCGCCGGCGATCAACTGGCCCATCTCCTGGACCATGCGGCCGGCCAGCGCCAGCAGCCAGAAGGCCGAAAAGCGGTCCGAGAACCGGTGCGGGTCGGGTGCCACGGACGCCAGTGCCGCCGGGGATATGAGGTAGGAGGCTGCGCTCGCCCGGAGGATCCGCTCCGTGACGTTGCCCCGGCGTCGCTCCTCCACAAGTTCCACCAGCCCGTGCCGCTCCAGGGCCTTGAGGTGGTAGTTCACCTTCTGCCGCGGCAGGCCGACTTTCATGGCGAGCTGCGTGGCCGAGCCTGGCTCGGAGAGTTCCATCAGGATGCGGGTCCGGATCGGGTCCAGGGACGCCTCAGCGGCGGCCGGGTCTTCGATCACTTCGATGTCCAACATGCTTCCATGTATCGCTGCCGACAGTTTTATTTGTCAAGAATATTTTTACCGTCGGAGGAGCAGTGGTGCGCCGCACCCGCCGGCGAAGGGTGCGCCAGCCCCGGCAAAGTAGAATGGACCGGTGATGCAATCCCCCCTCCCCGTGCGCGACGGCGTCAACGCGACCCGCCTCCGCCTTCCGGACGAGGGGCCCTGGGACACCGCGATGGACTACATGATGCACCGCTGGGGCCACATCGACCCGCAGGGCATCGAGGACCGCTTCGACGCCGGCGAGATAGTGGGCGAGGCGGGCATCCCCCTGGACCGCGCCACCCCGCTGCGGAACCACACGTTCATCTGGTACTACCGCACCCTGCCGCCGGAGGTCCGGATCCCGGTGGAACTGACCATCCTGCACCAGGACGAGCACCTGCTCGTGGTGGACAAGCCGCACTTCCTGCCCACCACCCCGGGCGGCACCTACATCCAGGAGTCGGCGCTGGTCCGGCTCCGGAACCAGCTGAACCTCCCGGACCTCATTCCCATGCACCGGCTGGACCGCATGACTGCCGGAATCCTGCTGCTCTCCACGAATCCCGAGACCCGGGGCAAGTACCAGGTGCTTTTTGAGAAGCGCCAGGTCCAGAAGGAGTACGAGTGCGTGGCCGCGGCCGAGCCTGCGCCCGGGCACCCCGCCGTCGACTTCCCCGTGGTGGTCCGGAACCGGATGACGAAGTCCCGCAGCTACCTGCTCGCCGAGGTGATCGACGGCGAACCCAACGCCGAGACCAGGATTGAGCGGCTGCGGACCTTCGGTGGCCCCGCCCCGGAAACGCCCGGCGCCCCTGCCTTGCGAGCCCCCAACGCCGCCGCCCGCCGTGCCGTGTACCGGCTGGAGCCGCACTCGGGCAAGACCCACCAACTCCGCGTGCACATGGCCTCGCTGGGGCTGGGGATCATCAACGACGCCTTCTACCCGGAGCTTCTGGAGAAGGCGCCGGACGATTACTCGAAGCCGCTCCAGCTCCTCGCCCGCGGGATCCGGTTCGTGGACCCCATCACCGGGGCGCCGGTGGAGTACCACAGCGGGCTGGAGCTCAGCGAAGCCCGCTAGGCCCGCCAGGGAACCAGTCCCGGGCCGGCCCGCGTCCCGTCATGGACCGGCGTCCGGCCGGAAGTGCGGTACCTTGTGCCCATGGACTTCGGCAACGCTGACAGCTGGGGGGACATGATCTATTTCTGGATCATCCCGGTGGTCATGGGCGATGCCATTTTCCCGCCCATCCCGTCCGAAATGGTGGTCATTACCGGCGGTGCGCTGTCCGCCATCGGCCGCGCCAACGCTTTCCTGGTGGTCTTCCTCGCCGCCGGAGCGTCCTGGCTCGGCGACATCCTGGTGTTCCAGCTTTTCAAACGGCGCCTGAGCCATGTCCTGGACCGCTGGAGGTGGGGCCGCGCGTTCCATCAGGCCGTGCACACAGCAATCGGGAAGGCCGGCCGGTCCACCACCTGCGGGGCCATCATCGGAATCCGCTTCATTCCCGGCGGGCGCCTCGCGACGACTGCCGCGGCGGGCATCGCCAACGTCTCCACCCGCGGCTTCAGCCTTTGCGCGGCCCTGGGTGGACTCCTCTGGGCCGCGTGGTCCGTCGGCCTCGGCTTCGCCACCGGCGCCGCCACCGGGCTGCCGTTCTGGGCAAGCTCACTGATCGGCGTCGGCGTCGGGATCGTGTTCGGCGCCGCCGTGGGTGTGATCGTCACCAGGAAGCGCGGCAACCGCTCCCCCGTCGTGGACGGCCCCGACGAGGAACTGGACTTCTGAGGCCGGCGCCCGGCACTTACACGGGCGCCCAGCGGCCGCGGTTGCGGCGGAGCACCAACAGGTTCCCGGTTACCGCAACGCGTTCGACGGCGTCGCGCATCATCGCAGCCGACTCCAGCGCCTGGCGGTTCTCGCCACTATAGGAGGTGGGCTCAACGAGGAAGCGCAGGTTCAGCTGCGGGACCCCGCCGGCCAGGTCCAGCTGGTTCGCTTCGACGTGGTGCCGCGTCTCCAGCGCTTCGACGGCCGCGGCCATCACGGCCTCCGGCGGGTTGCCCGGCTTGAGCCCGGTGATCTTCAGTCTGGTCTGGAACGACGGCATGCCATCACCCTAGCGGGACAGGCCGCCGGACCCCTTCTGGGCCTAGCCGGTGTTGCGCAGGCCCGCCGCGACTCCGTTGACGGTGATGAGCATGGCGCGCTGGAGGCGTTGATCGATCCCGCCGTTGGGCATGCCCTCCCCTGTGGCCTCGGAACGCACCCGGCGCAACAGTTCCACCTGGAGGTAGCTGATCGGGTCGAGGTACTGGTCGCGGATCTCCAGTGAGCGCTTCAGGGTGGGCTGCGCGTCGAGCAGGAGGTCCTCGCCGGTCAGGTTCTGGATCTCGGTGACGGTCAGCTCGTATTCGGCCCGGATGGCATGGAAGAGGTGGTGGAGCTCCTCCGGCACCAGGGTGGAGACGTAGTAGCCGGCGATGTCCATGTCCGTCTTCGCCAGCGTCATTTCGACGTTGGAGAGCACCGAGCGGAAGAAATGCCAGCCGTCCATCATCTCCACCAGCTGGGCGGAGTTGCCGGCCTCGCGGGCGGCCTTGAGCCCGGAGCCGACACCGAACCAGCCGGGGACGATCTGCCGCGACTGGGTCCAGCCGAACACCCACGGGATGGCCCGCAGGCCTTCGAGTCCGGCGCCGGAATCGGGCCGCTTGGACGGGCGGGAGCCGATATTGAGGGACCCCAGCTGTTCCACCGGGGTGGAGGCCATGAAGTAGGCGGGCAGGTCCGGGTCGTCGATCAAGGTCCGGTACCGGGCGAAAGCGGCGTCGGAAATGGTCTCCATAACGTGGCCGTAGCGTTCGCGCTGGTCCTCCGAGGTGCGTGGGGTGCGGTGCAGCGCGGACCCCTGCATGACCGCCGCGAGGGAGAGCTCCAGGTTCTCGCGGGCGAGTTCGGGCAGCGAGTATTTGTCCGAGATGACCTCGCCCTGTTCGGTGAACTTGATCTCGCCTTCGAGCACCCCGTTCGGCTGGGCCATGATGGCGTCGTAGGTCGGCCCGCCGCCGCGGCCCACGGAGCCGCCCCGGCCGTGGAAGAGGCGTACCCGGACGCCGTGTTTCGCTGCGATGTCCCGGAGTTTGCGCTGGGTCTTGTGGATCTCCCACTGGCTGGTCATGACGCCGGATTCCTTGTTGGAGTCCGAGTAGCCGAGCATGATTTCCTGGACGTCGCCGCGCAGCCGGACCAGCTCGCGGTAGGAGGAATCGGAGAGCAGCTGGTCCACGATTTCGGCCGAGGCCCGCAGTTCCTCCACGGTTTCCAGCAGCGGCGCGAAGCCGATCTTGGCATACGGGGCCGCGCCGAAGAGGCTTACCAGCCCGGCTTCGCGGGCCAGCACCGCAGCGGCCAGGACGTCGTCCGCGCCGCGGGTCATCGAGATGATGTACGTCTCGATGACGTCCGGGCCGTAGGTGCGCAGCGCCCGCCGGATTTCGCGGAAGACGTCGTAGGTGCCGTCGGCGACGCCGTCGAGCTTGATCGGGTGGCCTGAGAGCGGGCGCCGGGAGGCGAGTTCGGAGCCCAGGACCTCGAGCCGCTCCGGGCGGCTGAGTTCCGCGTACCGGACGCCGGGGCCGCCGAGACGGTCCATCAGCTGGCCGACGGCGTCGTGGTGGTGGTCGGCGTGCTCGCGGATGTCGAGGGTGGCCAGATGCAGGCCAAAAGAGGCGATGGCGCGGCGGGCCCGGGCAAGGGCGCCGTCGGCGGCGAGAGCGGCGTGGTGGTTGCGGAGCGAGCGCTCCAGCAGGCCCAGCTCGGCGAGGAGCTCCGCGGTAGCGGTGTAGTCACGGCCGTGCTCGTGCGCCGACGCGGCCGAGACGCGCCGGGCGGTGTTGAGCAGTTTGGCCTTGATGCAGGTGAGTTTGAGCCGGTAGGGCTCCTGCGCGTTCAGTTCGAGGACCCGGCGGTCAAGGCCCGGCAGGTTCTGGAGGTCGACGTCGATCGAGTCCAGCAGCTCCTGGTCAGCCCCGGCGAGCGCCGTGGAGTTGGACAGGATGGAGATTAGCCCGTCGATGAGGCCGATGCTGATCCGGACGGCGTGCTGGTTCTGGATCTGCAGGATTTCGCGGGTGACAGCTGCGGTGACGTTGGGGTTGCCGTCCCGGTCGCCACCGATCCAGGAGCCGAAGCGGATGGGAGCCCTCTCCGCGGGGAGCGTGACGCCGTGTTCGCCGAGCAGATCGGAGAGGTCCGAGAGCATCTCCGGCAGGGCATCGCCCAGGATGCCGGTGAGGTAGTAGATCGCGTTCCGGGCCTCGTCCACCGGGGTGGGCCGGACCTGGCGGAGTTCGTCCGTCTGCCACATCTGGTCGATCACTTCGGCGAGGTGGCGGTCCTGGCGGCGGCGGGCGGAGGTGCCCTCCGCTGTGCTCTCGGCGAGGATGTCCGAGAGCCGGCGGACCTTGTCCAGCACGGAGCGGCGGGACGCTTCGGTGGGGTGGGCAGTGAAGATGGGCCGGACGTCGAGTTCATTCACGACTTCCTGCAGGACCGACGGGCCGGCCTGGCCGGCGATGTCGGTGACGGCCTTGGCCAGCCAGCCGTCCTTTTCCTGCCGCGTGCGCAGCCCGCGGACCCGGTGCACCTGCTCGGCGGCGTTCGCCAAGTGGAAGTAGAACGCGAACGCGCGGACCAGGTCGGTCGCCTGGTCCAAGGGCAGGGAGCCGAGCAGCTCGCGGACCTGGGCGACGACGTCGTACGAACTCCACGGACCGGTGGCGTCCGCGCCGCCGCGGGCGGCTTCCTTGGACTCCTTGGTCAGCAGGCGCACCTGCTCGACGAGGTCCAGGAGCTCGGGACCGTGCTGGCGGACCAGGGATTCGCCGAGGAGGGTGGAGACCCGGCGGACGTCGGCGCGCAGTTCGGAGGCGAGGTCGGTGCCGGAATTCGTTGCAGTGTCAGCCATGGAGACAATCTTTCGGGAGGACTTGGTTCGTACACTGCGCTGGATACTGTGAGCCGGGTTACGTTCTTCCTACAGGATGCTACCCGCCGCCGCGGCCGGCGGGGAATCCCTCTCAGATAGTGTCGGCGCCTCCGCCCCCGGCTTGAAGGTCCTGGCGGGCGATCTTGAAATTGAAGTCCGCTGTTCCGAGCGCACCCCAGAGCCGCAGCCAGATCGGCAGGAGCATCTCGGCGCCGCGGGCCGTGGTGATGTCGCCCAGGTCGATGATGTCCCGGTGGCCCAGGCTCGCCAGGAGCGCGGCCACATCCCGCTTGGCGTCGGAATCGTTGCCGGAGACGAAGACCGAGTGGTCCCCGCCGGCCACGCGCGCGGGTTCCACCATGAGGGCAGCGTTCATGGTGTTGAGGGTCTTGACCACGCGGACGTCCGGGAAGGTGCGCTGGATTTTCTCGCCGAGGCTGTCGGTGTTCACCGGGTTCAGCACCGGCGGCATGCCGTGCGAGAAGTCCAGCGGGTTGGCGACGTCCACCAGCACCTTGCCGGCGAGGTTCGCCGCGCCGGCCGCCGTGAGCGCCGCGAGGGAGCCGACGCCGTTGGTCGCGTTGACCACGAGGTCGGCCCGGGCAGCGGCGTCGGCAAAGCGTGCGACGTCGACCTGCCCGTGGGACTGATGCCACTGGGCGAACGACGCGGCTCCCATTACGTCGGGCTCGGTCCGCGCCAGGGTTGCCTGCGGGTCGCGGGTGCCGATGACGACGTCGTGGCCCAGGCCCGCGAGCGCAGCGGCGATCGCGCGGCCTACGGTGCCGGTTCCCAGGACAGCGACCTTCATGGCATCCTCACTCAAAAAAGCGGTGGAGTAGACAGGTTCGTCTACCGGTGCGCACGACGCTATCAGACAGACCTGTCTACTGCAAGGAGGCCACCGTTCACTCGGAGTGGATGCCCGGCTACGGCTTGGGGATCCATCGCTCAAGGGAGCGGTCGCCCACCACCGATATGACCAGGAGCAGCACCGCCGCTACCGCGAGACCAAGCGGCGTCTTGGCGAAGTCCCACTGAACCAGCAGGGGAAAGTGGAACACGTACAGGCCGTAGGAAATCGAGGCGGTAAATGCGGCCGGGACCGCCAAGGGCGCGGCAACCCGGACGAAATATCTCGCCAGCACGGTGGTCGAAGCGGCAACGCAGGCCAGGGCGAACACAAAAAGATTCAGTGAGAGCCTCAGGATCTCCACCATCTCCGGGTGCCGGTTCAGCAGAACCCCGGCACCGGCAACGGCGCACAGCGCCACCAGCCAGCAGCCAACGGGCACGACGGCCCGGAGGCTGAGCCGGTCCGAACCGTAGAGCTCGGCAATCACGGCTCCGGCCCACCACGTGAGCATGTAGGCGAAGACCAGGGAGAAATGGTTGGGTGCCACGACGTAGGTGCCGAAGCCGATCACGGACAAGCTTCCTACGATCCCCAAAGACAGGCCGCCGGAGCGGCGGTGGGCACTCATGATCAGAGGAAAGGCCAGGTAGAAAAGCACTTCATATGACAGGGACCAGAGAGGGCCGTTTCCCAGGAACGGGTAGGCAATAACGCCCGGCTTGAAATCCCCAAGATCCTGGAGGGAAAGCAAGTTCAGCCCCAGCGTCAGGGGTGAGAAATCGCGGACCAGCGTGCCGTCCAGCCAGGCAACCAGTGCTGATACAGCAAACGCGACCAGCAACGGCGGGTAGATGCGGCGCAATCGGCGCAAATAATAGGACGTGACACTCTTCTGCACCCGGGTGCTTTCGTTGGCGAAGATGACGAATCCGCTGAGCAGGAAGAAGACAATAACAGCCTGGGGTCCGTACTTGAAGACCACCTGCGGCAGGCCGGTCATGGTCGAGTTGACCACGACGTGATGGATCACGACGTAGACGGCGGACAGTGCACGGATAACGTCAAGAGCCACCCGGAGGCGCGGACTTGGACGCCGGACGGAAACTGACGGCGTGGCGACGGCAGAAGTCATGCGCCAAACGTATTGGCCAATGGAATTGCCGCCAACAGTACTGACTACTTGGATTTCGCAGAGAACGGGTCCTCCGGAGGAGGCCGTAGACAGACTTGTCTGTGTAGCATGAAACCATGACTCCGACCGCCAACAGGACACCGCAGGCCGTTCGGACGCCCGCCGGGCAGGCGCGGGAAAAGATCCTTGCCACGGCGTTCCGGCTCTTCTACGCCCAGGGGCTCCGCGCCGCCGGCATCGATACGATCATCGCCGAGTCCGGCGTCGCGAAGGCCACATTCTACAAGTACTTTCCGGCCAAGGACGACCTGATCCTGGCCTACCTGGAGAAGGTGGACGGGGTCTGGACCGGGCAGCTCCAGGCCGCGGCGGAAGCCGCCGGGCCTGACGCCGCGGCCCGGCTCGTGGGGTTGTTCGACGCCCTCGCCAGCGCCTGCCGCCGCGACGGCTACCGCGGTTGCGCCTTCATCAACGCCGCGGCCGAGTCCGCCTCCGGAACCCGCGTCCACGAACGGACGGTGGCCCACAAGGAGCACATCAGGGCCTGGATCCGTGACCTCGCCGTCCAGGCCGGCGCCCCGGATCCGGACAAGCTCGCCCGCAGCCTGACCCTGGTGCTCGACGGCGGACTCGCCAGCGGCGTGCTCGACGCCGATCCGGCGGCGGCCACCGCCGCCCGCGACACCGCATCGCAACTTGTCGCCGCCAGCCTCGGGAGGAACCCTTGAACACGACGCATCCCGCCCCTGACGCCCAGCTCGCCCGCTGGCAACGCTTCCGCAACAGCCGCAACGCGGCCCTCGCCAGCGAGTACGGCTGGCTGACACTGACCTCCTTCCAGTGGCTGGAGGACCGGTCTGCCGCCGTCGACCTCGCCCCCGGGCTCTGGTCCACCGACGGCACGACGGCGTTCCTCACCGCCGCCGCGGCCGAGGGCCTCACCGTCGTGGACACCGGCGAACCCGTGGCGGGCACCGTCAGCGCGGCGCTGTCCAATGAGGAGTCCCTGATGTGGGTCCGGTACGGCGGCGCGGACGGCCGGCAGGTGGTGGTCGAACTGGCAATGCGCGCCAACAGGTACGCCGTGCGCACCCGGGATTCCAAGTCCCCGGTGTTGACGGAATTCGACGGCGTGCCGACCTTCGATTTCCGCCCGGACCTCGTGGTCGAGGCCCGGTTTGTCCCGTATCCGGAGCCCGTCGACGTCCCCATCGGCACAGCCAACCCGCTGGTGGACGGGGTCCACCGTTCCGTGGGCGAGCTCGTGTTCCGGCTCCCCGGCAAGGACCACGAGTTCCACCTGCAGGCCGAGGAGGAAAAGCTCGGCGCCCTGACGGTCACGTTCCACGATGAGACCAACGGGGAAAGTACGGATGAGTGGCGCAAGGTGTCCACGGCCCGCCCGCGCGTCGACGCCCTCGGAAACCGCACGGTCAGCCTGGATTTCAACCGGGCCATCAACTACCCCAGCGCCTTCACACCGTACGGCACGTGCCCCATGCCGGTGAAGAACAACAGCTTGGACTACCGGATCGAGGCCGGGGAGAAAGAGCCGGCCCTGCTCTAGACACCAGTTCTAGACGATCGCGGACACTCCGGTCACGGCACGTCCCACGATCAGCGTGTTGATCTCGAACGAGCCCTCGTAGGTGTAGATCGCCTCGGCGTCGGCGAAGATCTTGGCCATCCGGTAGTCGGTCACGATCCCGTTGCCGCCCAGCAGGGACCGGCCCATCGCCACGGTTTCGCGCATCCGGGCGCTCACATAGGATTTCGCCAGCGCCACCTGCGGCATGTCCGCGGCGCCCGCATCCTGCAGCTGGGCAATCCGGACCATCATCCCCATGCTCGCCACGGCGTTGCCAAGCATGGTGACCAGCTGCTGCTGGACCAGCTGGAACTTCGCCAGCGGCCGCCCGAACTGCCGGCGTTCGACGGCGTACTGCCGGGCGACGTCGAATGCGGCCAGCTGCTGGCCAACGCCCTGCCAGGCGACCATGATCCGCGAACCGCGCAGCAGTTCGTTGGTGTCCTCGAAGCTGTTGATCCCGGCGAAGCGGTCCGCCTCGGCCACCTGCACGTCCGTGAAGACGATGTCGGCGTTCTGCACCGTGCGCAGCGCGATCTTGTTCTCGATCCGGCTCCGGCTGACGCCGGGCAGGGTCGCGTCCACGATGAAGCCGCGGATGCCGCTGCCGGCCTCGTCGCGGGCCCACACGAGCATGTAGTCGCAGAACGTGCCGTTGCCGATCCAGCGCTTGGCACCGTTGAGAACCCAGGAGTCGCCGCCGTCAGGCGCCCCGCCGGGAACCCGCCGTGCCCTGGTTTCCATGCCGCCGGCCACATCCGAGCCGTGCTCCGGCTCGGTCAGCGCGAACGCCCCGGTGGTCCGGAGGTTCGCGGCGTCATCGAGCAGCCGCGCCTTCTGCTCCTCGGAGCCGAAGCCGTACAGCGACTCCACGAAGAGGTCATGGTGGACCAGGAAGAAGGTCGCCAGCGAGGTGTCAACCCGCGTCATTTCGGCGATGACCAGCCCGGCAAACAGGTTGCTATAGCCGCGCTGGGCCGGTGCGCTGAGCTCGAGGGCGGCCAGCTTCGGCAGGATCTGCGCGGGGAACTCGGCCTTGTTCCACCATTCACCGGCGAAGGGCGCCACCTCGCGGGCCAGGAACTCCCGCAGTTCGGCCATCTTCGCCTGCTCGGCGGCGTTGAGCATCGACTCGAAGCCGAAGAAGTCGGCGGTCGGCAGCCCCGCGACGGAATCAACGGCCCCGGGCGAAGCGGCGAGTCCGGCCTGCATCATTTCGGCCCCATCCGGATGGCGCCGTCGAGCCGGATGGTTTCGCCGTTGAGCATGGCGTTGTCCACGATGTGCGCGGCAAGGTTCGCGTATTCGGCGGGCCGGCCCAGCCGGGACGGGTGCGGTACCTGCTGCCCGAGGGAGTCCTGCGCTTCCTGCGGCAGCCCGGCCATCATGGGCGTCTCGAAGATGCCCGGTGCGATCGTCACCACCCGGATCAGCGACCGGGCGAGTTCCCGGGCGATCGGCAGCGTCATCGCGTGCACCGCACCCTTGGAGGCGGCGTAGGCAGGCTGGCCGATCTGGCCATCAAATGCGGCGACGGAGGCGGTGTTGATGATGACGCCGCGCTCCGGGCCGCCGAGCACGGTCACGACAGGCTCGGTGGCTGCCATCGCGGCCGCTGCAAGGCGGATGACGTTGAAGGTTCCCACGAGGTTGATCTGGATGACGCGGTTGAAGGTCTCCAGCGACAGCACGCCGTCGCGGCCCAGGACCTTGCCGGGGGTGGCGATCCCGGCGCAGTTGACCACGATGCGCAGCGGGCCGAGGGCAGCGGCGGCGTCGACGGCGGACTGCACCTCGGCTTCGCTGGTGACGTCGGCGGGCACGAAGACTGCCTTGCGGACCGGCTCCAGCGCGGCGCCGGCAGCGGGGGCTCCTGCCTGGACGCTCCCCCCGGCGTTCAACTCGGCGGCGAAGGCGTCGCCGGCGGAGCCTGGCAGGTCCACCAGGACCACCGAGGCGCCGGCGTCGAACAGGCGGCGCGCCGTTGCAGCCCCGAGGCCTGAGGCCCCGCCCGCAACCAGCGCGACTGTACCTTTGATGTCCATGCATCCTCCTTGACGTGGAACCGGAACCCGCCACGACACTGTGTGCAGCGTCACGAACCGACTGGGAACATTAGTTAGTGAATGTTAACTGGAATGCCGGCATTCCGCACCTTCACCCCGCGGGGCCACCCCTGGGGCAGCGCAATCATCCCCGCCGCCGGCCCGAATCGCCTCCCGAATCACCGCCCGAGACGCAGCAACGATCACACCCCGGACGCACTGCCGCTACTAGGCTGGAACCATGACCCCAGCAGACCTTTCCACCGCCCCCAACTGGTCGTTCCGGGCTGACGAGGCGGCCCGATCGGTGACCCGGCTGTTCGGGCAGCGACTCTTCTTCCTGCAGGGGACCCACATCGCCGCAACCGTGCGCCCCTCGGGCCGGCTGAAGAACCTGGCCCGGCCCTGGCACTACTGGTGGCAGGCGCACTACGTGGACTGCCTCGTGGACACCGGGCGGCGCGAACTGGGACCTGAGGGCCGTCCGGAAATGCGGTTCGACGGCGGGAACCGGCCCAGCGCCGGCCGGCTCGCCTCCAGGCTGGTCACCGGGATCCGGCTCCGCAACTTCCTCACCGTCGTCAACAACTACTACGACGACATGGCGTGGCTGGCGCTGTCCACGCTGCGGCTGGAGAACCTGGCCCGGGACAGCCGCAAGGAGGCCGGACGCCGCCGCAACGCCAAGGTCCTGAAAAGCCTCACGCTGCAGTTCGATTCCGCATCCACGGACGACCTCGGCGGCGGCACTTTCTGGAGCAAGAAGCGGGATTTCAAGAACACGCCAGCCACGGCACCGGTGGCGCTTTACTACGCCCGCACCGGGCAGCCGGCCAGGGCGCAGGCCCTGCTGGGCTGGCTGGACGCCCGCCTGTTCGACCCCGAACAGGGCATGTACCGGGACGGCCTCCGGATCGCGCCCGACGGCGACGTGGTGCTGGAAAGCGCCATCTACACCTATAACCAGGGCCCGGTCCTGGGCGCGCTGCTGGAGCTCGGCGGCGAGGCCAACCTGGCCCGGGCAGCCTTACTGGTGGCGTCGGTGGCGCGCAGCCTCACCCTCCCTGCGCCCCTGATGGGGCGCAGCGCCACGGTGCTGCGCTGCGAGGGCACCGGCGATGGCGGGCTGTTCACGGGCATCCTGGTCCGGTACCTGGCCCTCGCCGCCGTCGACGAGCGTCTTCCCGCCGCGACCCGCGCGACGGCCGCGACGCTCGTGAACGACACCGCCGAGGCCTTCTGGGAGGGCCGCCGCGTCTTGTCGGCCCGGGAGCCACTGGCCCGCAAGGGCGGCCGCATTCTGTTCTCCACCCGCCCCGAACTGCCGGCCCGGCGCAGCTACCCGGCGGGCGCCGCCGTCGAACTTTCCACCCAACTGCAGGCCTGGATGGTACTGGAAGCCGCTGCCTCCATCGCCGGACGCGTCGAGCCGGCACCTGTTGAGTCCCCGGCGAAGACCCCCGCCGAATCACCCACCGACAATTAGGTCACGCAATAGTTACGTAATTGATGTGATCCTGGTCACTTAAGAGGCCCTCAGCTTGGTTGCTTAGGTTTGGCTAACCTACAGTTTTTCCTAGTGAGCATGCCCTAACTTCCCCCGCTCACAGGGGGCTAGGGTTCCGAAGACCTTCCCTCCAGAAAGCAGCCCCATGAAGATCCGCAACAACGCGCTGGCAGGTATCGCACTTGCCGCCACCGCCGCGCTCGGCCTGGCCGCCTGTGGCTCCGGCACCTCCACGTCCCCTAGCAGCAGCGCCGCCGCTGACGGCAAGATCTCCGGTGAGATCACGGTCTATAACGCCCAGCATGAGTCCCTGACCAAGGAATGGGTGGACGCGTTCACCGCGGAAACCGGCGTCAAGGTCACCATGCGCCAGGGTTCGGACACCGAGATGTCCAACCAGATCATCCAGGAAGGCCAGGCCTCCCCGGCAGACGTCTTCCTCACCGAAAACTCCCCTGCCATGGCCCAGGTCGAAAACGCCGGCCTCTTCGCCGACGTCGACAAGGCCACCATCGAGCAGGTGCCCGCCGAGTTCCGGCCCTCCACGAACAAATGGACCGGCATCGCGGCCCGCTCCACCGTTCTGGTCTACGACAAGGCCAAGCTGAGCGAAGGCCAGCTTCCCAAGTCCATGCTGGATCTGGCCAAGCCGGAGTGGAAGGGCAAATGGGCGGCGTCCCCGTCCGGCGCCGACTTCCAGGCGATCGTCTCCGCCCTGCTCGAACTCAAGGGCGAAGCCGCCACCGAGGAATGGCTCAAGGGCATGAAGGAAAACTCCAAGGCCTACAAGGGCAACAGCACGGCCATGAAGGCGGTCAACGCCGGTGAAGTCGACGCCGCACTGATCTACCACTACTACTACTACGGCGACCAGGCCAAGACCGGCGAGAACTCCAAGAACGTCTCCCCGTACTACTTCAAGAACCAGGATCCGGGCGCGTTCGTGTCGGTCTCCGGCGGCGGTGTGCTGAAGTCCTCGAAGAATGCCGCGGCGGCCCAGGCCTTCGTCAAGTTCATTACCGGCAAGAAGGGCCAGGAAGTCCTGCAGAAGGGCACCTCGTTCGAGTACGCCATCGCCTCCGATGTCCCGGCCAACGAGAAGCTCGTCCCGCTGCCGGAACTGCAGGCACCGACGGTGGATCCGGCCAAGCTCAACTCCGCCAAGGTCACTGGGCTGATGACCAAGGCAGGACTGCTGTAACCACGTGACAACCAAGCTGGCGGCTCCCGAAACACGGGGGAGCACGACGACGGCGGGTCGGGGCAAGCGCCCCCGCCCGCCTTTCGGCGTTTCTGTAATAGCGGTCCTGGCGGTCCTGATCGCCCTCTTCGCACTGATTCCGCTGGGCTACGTCATTGTCATGACGGTGGCCACCGGCTGGGACACCGCCGTGGAGCTGATCTTCCGGGAACGCGTCGGCATACTGCTGCTGAACACGGTGCTCCTGATGCTGGTCACCGTGCCGCTGTGCCTCATCCTCGGCGTGGGCGGCGCGTGGCTGGTGGAACGCACGCATCTCAAGGGCCACAAGTGGTGGGCAGTGCTGCTCGCGGCCCCCCTGGCCATCCCGGCCTTCGTCAACAGCTACGCGTGGGTCTCCGCGGTGCCGTCGCTCGAGGGCTTGTGGTCCGGCGTGCTGATCGCCACGCTGTCCTATTTCCCGCTCGTCTACATTCCGGCCGCCGCCACGCTCAGCCGGCTGGACCCGGCCATCGAACAGTCCGCCGCGTCCCTGGGCCTCGGCGCCTGGCGCGCCTTCTTCCGCGTGGTGCTGCCGCAGCTGCGGATCGCGATGACCGGCGGCGCGCTGCTCGTGTCCCTGCACCTCCTGGCCGAATACGGCGCCTTCGCGATGATCCGCTTCGACACCTTCACCACCGCGATCATGGTGCAGTACCAGTCCACCTTCAACGGCACCGCCGGGAACATGCTGGCCAGTGTGCTCGTGTTCCTCTGCCTGATCCTGCTGCTGGTTGAAGTGCGCAGCCGCGGCAGTGCCCGGTACGCCAGGGTTGGCTCCGGCGCCCAGGCCCGCGCCCTGCGGCTTCCGCTGCGCGCCTACCAGCTCCCGGCCCAGCTGTTCCTGATCGCGCTGACCGCGCTGGCTTTCGGGCTTCCGCTGACCTTCGTGCTGCGCTGGGTCTTCTCCGGCGGCCCGGAAATTTGGGCGGCGGACGAGTTCCTGCCCGCCCTGCTGCAGACCCTCACGTACGGCCTGGCCGGCGCCCTGGCCACCACCGTGGTCGCGTTTCCGATGGCGTACCTGGCCGTGCGGCACCCCAGCTGGTTCAGCAAGGCCCTGGAGCTGTCCAACTACATCACGAGCTCCATGCCGGGAATCGTGGTGGGCCTGGCGTTCGTGACGGTCAGCATCAAGGCCGCACCCAACCTGTACCAGACCTCGGCACTGCTGATCGCGGCCTACGTGCTGCTGTTCCTGCCGCGCGCGCTGGTGAACATCCGTTCCGGCCTGGCCCAGGCGCCGAAGGAACTCGATGAGGCCGCCCAGGCACTCGGCAAGCCGCCGCTGCTGGCCTTCCTCCGGGTCACGCTGCGGCTCACCGCCCCGGCCGCCGCGGGCGGTGCCGCGCTGGTGTTCCTGGCGATCGTGAACGAACTGACGGCAACACTCCTGCTCTCCCCCAACGGCACCAGGACGCTCGCCACCGAGTTCTGGAGCAAGAGCAGCGAAATCGACTACGCCGGGGCGGCGCCGTACGCCCTGCTGATGATCCTGATTTCGGCACCGATGACCTACCTCCTCTTCCAGCAGTCCAAGAAAGCAGCGGGACAGTGACCGACTACAGCCCCTCCCGGCTCCCGGAACCGCGGATCGCCGCGTCCGTGGCCACCAGCACCAACAGCCACCTGCAGATCGACGCCGTCACGAAGAACTTCGGCTCTCAGGCCGTACTCAAGGGCGTCAACCTCTCGGTGGCGAAGGGCGGCACGACGGCGATCGTGGGACCTTCCGGCTCCGGCAAGACCACGCTGCTGCGGCTGATCGCCGGATTTGAACACCCGGACACGGGCAGCATCTCACTCGACAGCGCCAAGGTGGCCGGCGGAGGCGTCTGGGTCCCGGCGCACAAACGCCACGTCGGCTACGTGGCGCAGGACGGTGCACTCTTCCCGCATCTGAACGTCGGGCAGAACATCTCCTTCGGCCTCGACTCCGCCAAGCTCCCCGGCGGGCACCGCGGTGTGAAGTCCCGGGTGGCCGAACTGCTCGAGATGGTCTCGCTGGATCCTGCCATGGCCAAGCGCCGCCCGCACGAGCTCTCCGGCGGGCAGCAGCAGCGGGTGGCACTGGCCCGCGCCCTCGCCCGCGAACCGGAGCTGATGCTGCTGGACGAACCGTTCTCCGCCCTGGACGCCGGACTGCGCGTGGCCACGCGCCGGGCCGTGGGTAAAGTGCTCCACGACGCCGGTGTCACCACCATCCTGGTCACTCATGACCAGGGCGAGGCGCTGTCGTTCGCGGACCAGGTGGCCGTGATGCGCGGCGGGCGGCTGGCGCAGATCGGCAACCCCTTCATCGTCTACACGCGCCCCGCGGACCGCGCCACCGCCGAATTCCTGGGCGACGCCGTCATCCTCGACGCGTGGATGGAAGGCTCCCTGGCCACCTGTTCCCTGGGCGGCATCCCCGTGCGCCGGCCCCCGGCGCAGGGCCGGGTCCAGCTCATGCTGCGCCCGGAGCAGATCCGGATCGCCGAGGACGGACCCATCCGCGGCGTTGTGGTGGACACCGACTACTTCGGGCCTGAAACCACGGTGCGGCTCAAGCTCGCCGTCCCGTCGGTCCTCGCGGAAGGCGCTGTGGCCGACCACCGCTACCCCGGCGGCGGCGAGATCATCACCATCCGGCACTGGAACGCCTCGATCGCCCGGCCCGGCACCGAACTGTGCCTCCGGGTCGTCGGCGAAGCGGTGGCCTTCCCGATGGAAGACCTGCCGCCGGCGTAGCCAGGGACAGTCCCTCGTCCCTCCTGCTCCATCACGCGGGGCCCCGCGGTGCCCGTTGAGACGGTCCGGCACCCGGCATAGGGTGGGGCGCATGACAGTCCAGCCAGCGCTCCACCGCCAGCACTGCTCCGTTGCCGCCCCCACCCAGTTGTGGCTCGATGCCGAGGGGCGGCTGTCCAGCAGCCCCGGTGCCCCGGACGCGTCCGGCGGCGCGGGCGGCGGCTGGTTCACGGGCCTGCTGCACGGGGACACGCGGATGCTGTGCCGGGCAGAGGTTCGGGTGAACGGCCTCGAGCCGGAGCCCGCCACGGTCGAGGCGGAGCCCGGCGGTGTGCTGCGGGTGCGTGGACTGGTCCGTGGCATCCCGGGGCCCACGGAGGACCCCGCCGTCGAACTTCTCCAGACCTGGACGGTCACGCCCGGCGTCGTCCGGCACTCCCTGCAACTGCGTACCTCCTTGGAAGCCCTCGACGTGGAAATCGACATCCAGCTCGCCGCCGACTTCACCGATCTGGCCGCCATACGCCTCAGCCGCTTCCGGGAGCCCGCCGCACCGTTCTCCGCGGACGATTCCACGCTGCGCTGGCGCGACGGCGGACGGGCCCTGACCGTCGCCGCCCCCGGGAGCGTCGCCGCCGGCGAAAGGCTCCTCTGGCGCGGCACGGCGGGCCGGGGCCGTCCGTTCGAAGCGGAGTGGCAGGCAGTGCTGGCTGACAGCGAGGACGCGGTTGTGGCAGCCCGGCCGCCCGCCTCGCGCCGGGTCCGGGCCGAACCGTCCGGCGCCCTGGGCCTGCTGCTGGACAACGCGCTCGATGAGCTCGCCGGCCTCCGCCTCGCCGCCCGGAAGCTGCCCGACGCGCCGTTCGCCGCCGCCGGGGCGCCCTGGTATTTCACCCTGTTCGGACGCGACTCGCTGTGGGCCGCCCGGCTGCTGCTGCCGCTCGATGCCGGGCTAGCCGCCGGAACGCTGCGCACCCTGGCCGCTTTCCAGGGCACGAAGAATGATCCCGACGCCGCCGAGGAACCCGGCAAGATCCTGCACGAGCTCCGGTCCAAGGAGCTGGTGCTGGAGAGCCAGGGCCTGCGCCTGCCCCCGGTGTACTACGGCGCCGCGGATTCCACCCCGCTGTGGCTGTGCCTGCTGGCCGAACTTGGCCAGGCCGGGCTGGACGACGCCGCGGTCCGCTCACTCCTGCCCCACGCGGCACGGGCGGCCGGCTGGCTGCTGGCCGCACGGGGTGCGCCCGGAAGCGCGAACAGCGGGTTCCTCAGCTATCAGGACACTACCGGCCACGGTCTCAGCAACCAGGGCTGGAAGGATTCCCGGGACGCCATGCAGTTCCGCGACGGCCGCCTGGCCGACGGCCCGATCGCGCTGTCCGAAGTGCAGGGCTACGCCTACCAGGCCGCCGTGGACACGGCCGATCTCTTCGACGCCTACGGCGAACCCGGCGGCCAGGCGCTGCGGGACTTTGCCGAGGCGCTGCAACAAGACTTCCGCGAGCGCTTCTGGGTCGAGGACGACGGCGGCCCCTTCCCCGCCATGGCCCTCGACGGGCACGGCGATCCCCTGGACATCCCGGGCTCCAACATGGGGCATCTGCTCGGCACCGGAATCCTGGACGCGTCCGAAGCCCGGCTCGTGGCGGACCGCCTGCTGGACCCCGAGCTGTTCTCCGGCTACGGCGTCCACACAATCTCCCGGCGCGCCGCCGGATTCTGGCCGTTCAGCTACCACTGCGGCTCGGTCTGGAGCCACGACACCGCGATCGCGGTCCGGGGGCTGCTCGCGGAGGGATTCACCGCCGAAGCCCGGACCATCGCCGAGGGCCTGCTGGCCGCGTCCGGTTCGTTCGGGCACCGCCTGCCGGAACTGTTCGCGGGCATCACCGCGGAGGAGGCGGGGCACGCCGTACCGTACCCGGCGTCGTGCCATCCGCAGGCGTGGTCCTCAGCGTCCGCCGTGGTGATCGCCCAGGCTATGGGCGTCGGGTTCTAGGCTCCGCGGGCAGCGGTCAGGGCGCCGGCGGACGCCTTTTCTGCGGGTAGGGCGTTTCGTGCCGGGCGAGCATCTCGACGAAACCCGCGATCTTCTTCTCCCGGGTGGCAGCCTGTTTGACCCCGTTGGTCCGGTAGATCAGGGCGTACCTGTTCACCGAGGTCAGGACATCGAACATCGCCTGCGCTCGCGGCTCAGCCGCGATGGCTGCGGCGAGGTCCGCCGGCACTTCGGCCGCCGCCGGTCCGGAGTAGGCGGCTTCCCAGCGGCCGTCCGCCTTCGCGCTGTCCACGGCGGCGCGTCCCGCGGGAGTCATCCGGCCCGCGGCCTCGAGGCGGGCGATGCGCTCGACATTCCGGGCGGACCACACACTCTTCGGGCCCCGGCGGGTCATCCGCTGGAACGAGCTCTCCTCATCGCGACGCCGTCCCTGCCCGTCGATCCAGCCAAAACACAGGGCTTCCTGCAGGGCGGCCTCGTAATCCAGCTCCGTCACGGCACCGCCCTTCTTGTGCAGCACCAGCCAGACACCGGGACTCTCCGCGTGGTGTTCCTCCAGCCAGGCGCGCCACTGCGCGGCGTCCTTCACCAGCAGTTCCTCGAGTTCAGCAGCCATGGCACCATTGTGCTCCGCACTGGCCCCTTCCGGCCGCTTTGGTGGGACGATATCCCTGAGAACCAGAATCCGTCACAACCTTGAGGAGCAACGATGCTGCGTGTCCGCCCGATCCGCTTCACCTCCCGTCTTGACGAATGGGAGCGGCTACTCACCGGCCTGGGCCTGGTCAAGACTGTTGACGAGCCCACCTGGCGGGAGTTCGACGCCGGCTCCGGCCGCCTCGCCCTTCACGTCGTCGAACAGGGCTCGGCTGAGGATGGCACCACCTCCTTCGGCGTCGAGGTGGGCGACCTGAAGGAGTTCGCCCGCCGGACCGAGGAGGCCGGGACGGCCGCAGGCACAACGGCGGCCGGGACCTCCGCGGAACTCATCGAGGCGGACCACGGTCCTTCCTGCCGCGTCACCGCCGCGGACGGATTCACTTTCCTCGCCGACCCGGCCGCGCGCGCCGCCGACGGCAGCTGGGTGGGGTCGGCGGAAGCGGACCCGGGCATCGCCGTCGTCGAAGTCTGGTTCTCCGAAGACGCCGTGGCGGCGGCCCAAACCCTGCGCGATATCGGTGCCCGGCCCCGTCCGGTCGCGGATAGTGGCGCGGGCGCCGCCGACACTGTCGAAGCGGAAACGTTCACGGCGAAAAACGGCGGGGTCCTCATGGTCGGCGCAGGCACCGGTGCCGGGCGTGCCGGCCTGGGTTTCGAATACGACGGCGACTTTGACGCCCTCCGCGAACGCCTGATCGAGGCGGGGCACGAGGCGGCGGTCATCGAGGAAGCCGCCATCCCCACCCTGCATGTGGCCAACCCCGACGCGGACGGCATGGCCTCCCAGCCGCCGCTCTGGATCTCCGCGGCACCGGCTGCCGGGGGAGCGTGACCACGTCCTAACGGCGGGGATGGGGTAGAACTTAACCATGAACGTTCGCACTCCTGACCCGAACCCCGGCTGGCTCTCCGACGATGATTTGTTCGAGGCGCGCGGCCGGTTGCCCATGGTCTACGTCGAGGCCGTCCCGGTCCGGCTGGATCCGCTCGGGTTTGTGAACGAGGTCGGCACGCTGCTGCAGGCCGACGAGGACGGCAACATGATCCGTTCGCTGGTTTCCGGCCGGGTGCTGTACCGCGAGACCATCCGGGCGGCCCTGCTGCGCCACATGGAGAAGGACCTCGGCCCGCTGGCCTTTCCGCAGCTGCCCATCAGCCCGGTGCCGTTCACCGTGGCCGAATACTTCCCGTCCCCTTCCCACACGGGCTTCACCGATGACCGCCAGCACGCCGTCGCGCTGGCCTACATAATCCCGGTCACCGGCGAATGCTCCCCTCGGCAGGACGCGTTGGAACTGACGTGGATGACGCCGCAGGAAGTCATGAGTTCCGATGTCCAGCTGGAATTCAGTGGCGGCCGCGGTGCCCTGATCCGGCAGGCCCTGGCCTTCGCCGGCGTCGGGAACTGACCGCAGCCGGCTGCCCGCGCCGCCCGTCTTTGTAGACTGTTGGGCGGACCGCAAAAGAATTTAAGGACTCCAGATGACCCACCCCCCGGCCGCCCCGAACTACATCGAACAGCAGGCTGGATCTCTGCAGAGCGGCGATCATCTGCTTCTGCCCGACGGCAACCGCTCCGCCGAAATTCAGCGCGTGGACGTCGAAACCGACGATTTCGGTACCCCCGCCATGGTCCTGGCCACCCTCACCGGCGGCGGCGGACTCCGGATTGCGGCAGCCTCGACGGTCCTGATCCTGGAGGCTGCCGCCGAGGCCGGGGAAGCCCCGGCCGAGGACGCCGGCTCACCTCTGCAACTCGTCGAACCGGACACGGATGAGGGCGGCGGGCAGGGCGGCGGAAGCAGGCAGGACCGGGACGGGGAGGACGACGGCGCCGCTCCCGCCGTCGTCGTCCCTCCCCTTCCGTCCGTTCCGCCCGTGGTGAGCGGCCCCAGCGACGAGGACCTGGCGCTGATCCCGGCCCTCGAGGGCACGCCCGAGTCCGTCGTGGAGGCTGTGGCCGAGGCGCACCCGAGCTCGGTGGGAGTGCTGCTGCTCAGCGAACGCCTCGCCAAGGGGATCAACACGAAGTCCGGGAGTTGCCTCAAGGACCTCAGCGACCTCGCCCAGGAACTCTTCATTGTCCTCAAGGACGCCGAAAACGCCCTTGCCGTTGCCGACCTGCTCAACGTGTTGCCCTTCGACGGAAACCGCGGCCGCTGGACGTCGGTGGAGGCCTCGCTGGCCCTGTCCAGCTACATCTGCCGCCAGCTGGGACAGGAGGATCGCGCCGCGGTCTACGAGAAGTTCCTCCGCGCCCCCGATTCCATGGAGACGGATCAGTTCAAGGCGCGGATCAATGCCAAGGTCCGGCAGCGCTCGCTCAACGAACCGAACCTGTATGACAAGGAAATCTTCCGCGCGATGGACAACTCGAACCCGGATGCGGAACGCGAGTGGCGGCTCCTGCGGCTCGAGGCGCTGCTCTTCCTGCGCGCCCACGGCGGATCGGAAACCATCGGCGCCCCGGAGCTGGACCGCCGGATCGGCAACGAACTCGAGTCCGTCCGGTCCTGAGGCGTTTGGCCCCTACCCCCTTCCGGCCGGGCGTTGTAAATTCAGCCCATGACGAACAATCTGAGCGTTGTGATCAACTCCGACGCGCAGCAGGTTTGGACGATGCTGCGCGAACCCGCCAAGGTTGCCCAGTGGCACGGCTGGGAAGCCGATGACCAGGCGGCCGAGATCAATGAAATCTACTTCAGCCCCAATGTGATCGAAGGCGCCGACCACACCTCGCTCGTGGTCGATGGCGGGGACGTGTTCACCTTGAAACCGGTCCCGTCCGGCACGGAGGTCAGCGTCACGCGGGCCGCGGTGGACCACAATTCCGAATGGGCCGCCTGGGACGAGGACATTACGCAGGGCTGGCTGACCTTTATCCAGCAGCTCCGCTTCGCCCTCGAACGGCATCCGCACGGCAAGCGCCGAACCTTCTTCTTCTCCGTTCCCGGGAACGAGGGGTCCGCCATTGAAAAGCTGGGCCTGTCGGACGTCCCCAAGCCCGGCGAGCCGTACTCGCTCACCCTGGCCACGGGCGAGGAAGTCTCCGGAAAGGTCTGGTTCCGCAGCAACCACCAGGTGGGCCTCACCGTCCACCATTACGCGGAGCACGGGGAGGGCCTGGTGATCGTGGCGGACCAGCCGGCCATCAAGGACATCCGGCCTGAAGGCGGATCCCTGGTCATCGTCTCCACCTACGGCCTCGGGGCGCACCAGCTGGAGTCCATCCGCAAGTACTGGGACGAGTGGCGGGCTGAGAACTACCCCACATCCGATCCGCTGCACTAAGGGTTGGACGCTGTTAGCTGGCACACTTGAACGGTGCCAGCCATTCCTGAATCACCTGTGTCATCACTCCTGCCGGCCCGGCAGTCCGAGTTTTCCTTCCGAGTGGGCAAACGCCTGAGCGAAAGCTGTTCACCGTCGGAGGCCCAGGTCAGCGCCAACGGCGGGGAGTTCCTCGGCCGCACCGGCACCATCACCACTCCGCACGGCGAGATCCAGACCCCTGCGTTCATCGCCGTCGGCACCAAGGCCACGGTCAAATCGGTGCTGCCGGAATCCGTCGCCGAGCTGGGCGCACAGGCCGTACTGGCCAACGCCTACCACCTGTACCTGCAGCCCGGCGCGGACATCCTGGACGAGGCCGGCGGGCTGGGCGCCTTCATGAACTGGCGCGGCCCCACGTTCACCGACTCCGGCGGGTTCCAGGTGATGAGCCTGGGCTCCGGGTTCAAGAAGGTCATCGACATGAAATCGGTCGACCATTCGGGACCCGACGACGCCGTCGCCCCCGGCAAGGAACGCCTGGCCCACGTGGACGAGGAAGGCGTGTGGTTCAAGAGCCACCTCAACGGCGACCGGCACCGCTTCAGCCCGGAGATCTCCATGAACGTCCAGCACCAGATCGGCGCGGACATCATGTTCGCCTTCGACGAGCTCACTACGCTGCAGAACTCCCGCGGCTACCAGGAGGAGTCACTGGAGCGCACCCGCCGCTGGGCCGAGCGCTGCATCGCTGAGCACTTCCGGCTCACGGACGAGCGTGCCGGGAAACCGTATCAGGCGCTCTTCGGCGTGATCCAGGGTGCCCAGTACGAGGACCTGCGCCGCAAGGCCTGCCGGGATCTCGGCGCCATGAACTTCGACGGCTTCGGCATCGGCGGGGCGCTGGAGAAGGAGAACCTGGGCACGATCGTGAGGTGGTGCAACGAGGAACTGCCGGAGAACAAGCCCCGGCACCTGCTCGGCATCTCCGAACCGGACGACATCTTCACGGCGATCGAGAACGGCGCGGACACCTTCGACTGTGTCTCCCCCACCCGGGTGGCCCGCAACTCGGCGTTCTACCACCCCACCGGCCGGTACAACCTCTCCGGCGCCATGTACAAGCGCGACTTCGGCCCGCTGCAGGACGGCTGCGACTGCTACGCCTGCCTGAACTACTCGCGGGCCTACATCCACCACCTGTTTAAGGCCAAGGAAATGGTCTCGGCCACCCTGATCTCGATCCACAACGAGCGCTTCGTGGTGAAGATGGTCGACGACGCCCGGCTGGCCATCGAGGCCGGCACCTTCTTCGAGTTCAAGGCCGAGACCGTGGGCCGGTACTACTCCTAGTCCCCGTAGCTCGGTTCGCGCTTCTTGATCCAGCCGATCGCGGCCGCGGTGACCGGGACAAAGAGGAATTCCACGAGGGTCTTGTAGAGGAAGCCCACGGCGACGTAGTTGACGAACATCGCGGCGTCGGTAATCCCGATCACGGAAGCCGCGATGCTGCAGAAGATCAGGGTGTCCACAAACTCGCCGGCCACGGAGGACCCCATGATGCGCGCCCAGAGTGACTTTTCTCCCGTGCGTGCCTTCATCTTCACCAGGATCCAGGCATTGATGGTCTGCCCGGCAAGGAACGCCAGCAGTGAGGCGAGCACTATCTGCGGCACCGGGCCCAGTGCGCCTTCCAGCGCGCTCTGCTTGGAAACGCCGAACTCGTCGTCAAAACCGGGCAAGGCGATGATGATCCAGTAGCAGAGGGACGCGAAGACCGAGAGCGCGAAGGTGGTGATGATGGCCTTGCGCGCCACCTTGAATCCGTAGACCTCGCTGATGACGTCACCCAGGATGTAGGCCAGGGGGAAGAGGAAGAAGCCGCCGTCGGTGATGACCGGGCCGATCGCCACCCCCTTCGATGCCCCGATGTTGGACAGGATCAGCACCACGGCCATGACGGCCAGCAGGATGCCGAAGTAGGGGGAACCGATCGAGGCGAACTTTGGCGGCGCTGCGGCCGGGAGTGTCTTGGCGGAAGTCATGGGTGTTCCATTCATAGTGGTTCGCATGGCTCCCGGATCCTCCGGGGAGGTCGTCTCGGCAGCCGGCTGTATTAGCACTGGATGGCTCCTGACGGGCTGACCGCCGGAACCGCCCTCCATTCTCTCACCCCGTACCGGCAGCGGACCGCGGTGCCACCGGGTCCCGCAACCGGGCACTCCTGCACTGTGTCCGCTCCGGGCGTGGTGGCAGGACGGGGGCCATGGAGGACGAAAGTGCCTGACACCGCGGTTTCCACCCGCGCACTCACCAAGCGGTACGGTGACGTCACCGCGGTGGACTCGCTCGACCTCGACGTCCGCCGGGGCGAGATCTACGGGTTCCTCGGCAGGAACGGGGCGGGTAAAACGACGGCCATCCGCATGCTGCTGGGCCTCGTCCGCCCGAGCGGCGGGGAGGTGACAGTCCTTGGCCGGCGCATCGTGCCCGGCGAGACGAGCGTGTTTTCACGCATCGGCTTCCTCGTCGAAACGGCCACCGCCTACCCCAACCTCACAGTGCGCGAGAATCTCGACATCCAGCGCCGCCTGACTGGTTCGCCGCCGCGAACGGTCGCTGACTCGATCGGGCTGCTGCGCCTCGATCCGTACGCCGACCGGCGTGCCGGGACGCTCTCGCTCGGCAACAAGCAGCGCCTCGCGCTCGCCCGCGCCCTGCTGCACTCCCCCGAACTGCTCGTGCTCGACGAGCCCGCCAACGGGCTGGATCCGGCCGGAATCGTAGAGATCCGCGAACTGCTCCGTTCGCTCGCAGACGAGCGCGGAGTCACCGTGTTCATGTCGAGCCACATCCTCGCCGAAGTTGCCCACCTGGCAGACCGTATCGGCATCGTCCACCACGACCGCCTCGTCGAGGAATCATCGCGCGACGAACTAGCCGCGGAGGCACGCGCCTTCGCGGCTGGCGCCTACACGCAGGAAGAGCGTGAGCAGGCGCTGCAGGCGCTGCAGGCGCTGGATCTGGAGCGCTACTTCCTCGCGCGCACGGACGATGAATCCAACGACGGCGGCGCCTGATGTTCGGCCAGGTTCTCGCCACCGAGTTCATGAAGCACCGCCGCGCCAAAGTCACGTGGGGCACGCTGGCGGTGCTGGCGATGATGCCGCCCGGCATCGCTTTGTTTATGTGGATCGTGCGCGAACCGGAGCGGGCGGCCCAGTTGGGGCTTCTGGGCACCAAAGCCAGCCTGGTTGGGCTCGAGGCGACGTGGCCCGAATACTTCTACATGCTGACGCTGGTCTTCGGCGTCGGCGGGATGCTGCTGCTGGCGTTCATCGTCGCCTACCTGTTTGGCCGGGAGTACCGTGATGCCACCGCGAAGAACCTGCTCGCGCTGCCCGTGGCGCGTCACTGGTTCGCCGTCGCCAAGCTGGGGGTCGCAGCAGTGTGGTGGATGGCGCTGATCGTCGTCGTCCTCGCTGAGGCTATGGTGATCGGACTGGCGATGGGGCTGCCGGGGTTCTCGGCGGAGCTGGCCGCGAGGGGAGTCGCGAACGTGCTGCTCGCTTCTGCGATCTCGTTCCTGCTCGCGCCCGTGGTCGCCTGGATCGCCGTGTGGAGCCGTGGCGAGGTGGGCCCCATCGCCTTCGCGCTTGTGATGCTGGCCCTGGGCAATCTGTTCGGCAGGACCGGCTGGGCGGAGTGGTTCCCCTACTCGATCGTCCCGCTGCTGGTCGGCGTGGTGGCAGACCCGGTGGGCTCGCTTCCGGCGGGCAGCTACGTGGTGCTCGCGGGGACGTTCATGGCCGGTGTGGCCGCCACGATCCTGCAACTGCGGTTCGCTGACAATGCCCAGTAGCCAGGGCCGATCGGTCGCCGCTGGGCGTTCCGCTCCGCTGGCCCGCGGCTGACGGCCGCGAAGTTAATAACGACGACGGCGGGCCGCCGGCTTCCGGAACGCACGTTCCGTAGCCGGCGGCCCGCCGTCGTTCTTCCCTTCCGCGGTCTTCACCGCGGGGTGGCCCTAGCGGCGCTCAGCGTCGACCAGGTCCTTGTCATCATCCTTGCGGGCCTCGCCCGGCACGGCCGTGCTGGCAGCAGGCTCCCAGGCGTGGCCCTGCTCGTGGTCCAGGTGGGTGGACTTCTTGTTCTTCAGGGCGAAGATGTAGACCACCAGCGAGATGGCGATGGCTACGGTGACGTAGGTGAAGAACAGGTCCACGCGCTCGGCCTTCTGGAATGCGGCGCCGATCAGCGGGACCGTTCCGCCGAAGAGCGAGTTGGCGATCGCGTAGCCCAGGCCCACACCGAGGGCGCGGATGGACGCCGGGAAGAGCTCGGCCTTCACAAGGGCGTTGATGGACGTGTAGCCGCCGACGATCAGCAGGCCACCCATCATCAGCAGGAACGCGGTGAAGGGGTCCTTGGTGCCGGCCAGGGTGGAGAGCAAGGGCCAGGTGAAGAGGACACCGGTGATGCCGAACCAGAGCAGCAGCGGCTTGCGGCCGACCTTGTCCGAGATGATGCCGTAGACCGGCTGCAGCAGCATGAAGATGAACAGCGCCCAGAAGTTGATCACCGAGGTGTCGGTCTTGGCGATGCCGGAGGTATCGTTCATGAACTTCAGAAGGAAGTTGGTGTACGTGTAAAACGCAACGGTGCCGCCGAGGGTGACGCCGATGCAGATGAGCAGCGGCTTCCAGTACTGGGTGAACAGCAGCTTCATGGTGCCCGGCTGGGCAACGCCTGCCACGGCGGGAGCCTTTGCGGCCTCGACCTGCTCGGCCGAGACGGTCTCCTCCATTGAGCGCCGCAGCCACAGGACCACGAGCGCCGCGGCGCCGCCGATCGCGAACGGGATGCGCCAGCCCCACTCGGTCAGCTCCCCCTTGGGCATGGCGTTCTGCAGGATGACGAGGACCAGCAAGGCCAGCATCTGGCCGCCGATCAGCGTGACGTACTGGAAGCTTGAGAAGAAGCCCCGGCGCTTGGAGGTGGCGGCCTCGGACATGTAGGTGGCACTGGTGCCGTATTCGCCGCCCACGGAGAAGCCCTGGATCAACCGCACCAGGACCAGCAGGATCATGGCCCAGACGCCGATCTGCTGCTGCGTGGGCAGGATGGCGATGGCAAAGGAACCCGCGGACATCATTGTCACGCTGAGCGTCAGCGCCGCCTTGCGGCCCTTGCGGTCGGCGTAGCGGCCGAAGAACCAAGCGCCGACCGGCCGCATGAGGAACGAGGTCGAGAAGACGGCCATCGCCTCGAGACCGGCCTGAAGATCGTCAGTGGCGTTGAAGAAGTGCGACTGGAAATATGCCGCAAACGCGGTGTAGACGTAGACGTCGTACCACTCCACAAGGTTGCCGGCAGATCCTTTGAGGATGTTGCTTACGGCTTTTCTCGTCTGTGCCGATTCGGACAGCTGGGTGCTCATCAATGAACCTTCCTGGATCCGGCGCCGCAAGAAAGCAACACCGTCCGCCACGGTAGTCCTGGTGATCCGGAACACCCGGGTTTTGTTCATATTGGTCATACGCACAATGCGGGCGGATTCCGGCGGGTGGCAGGATGGGACTATGACTTCCACCGCCTTTGACTCCGCCGCCCGGGCGGCTTCCGTCGCCGCCATTCCCGCCGTCACCCTGACCATCGCCGGCTCCGAAGCAACCGGCGGCGCCGGTGCGCAGGCTGACCTGAAGACCTTCCAGGAACTGGGCGTCTTCGGCATCGCGAACCTGACCTGCATCGTTTCCTTCGACCCGAAGGACAACTGGAACCACCGCTTCGTCCCGGTCGACCAGCAGGCCATCGCCGACCAGCTCGAGGCGACGACGGCGGCGTACGGCGCCGCGTCCGGCGCGCCCTCCGTGCTGGACACCGTCAAGATCGGGATGCTGGGCAGCCCGGCGACGATTTCAACCGTCGCCACGGCGCTGGCCGCTGCCGCCTTCACCAACGTGGTGCTGGATCCCGTGCTGATCTGCAAGGGCCAGGAACCGGGACACGCGCTGGACACCGACCAGGCGCTCAAGGCGCAGATCCTGCCGTTGGCCACGTTCGTCACGCCGAACCACTTCGAGGCCGAATCACTCTCGGGTCTTAGGATCACCGACCTCGAATCGCTCAAGGCCGCCGCCGTCCGCATCCACGAACTCAGCGGCGCCGCGGTGCTCGCCAAGGGCGGAGTGCGCCTGGCCGGGCCCGACGCCGTCGACGTCTACTACGACGGCGGGACGCTGGAGGTCCTGTCCGCCCCGAAGGTGGGCGAAGTGGCTGTCTCCGGCGCCGGCTGCTCGCTGGCCGCCGCCGTGACAGCGGAACTGGCCAAGGGCGCGACGCCGCTGGCGGCCGCCCGCACCGCCAAGGCGTTTGTGACCGCCGGTATCCGCAACCGGGTGGCCTCGGGCGCGCCGTTCGATGCGCTCTGGCAGGGCGGCCCGCGCTAGGGCCCTTTCACCCAGGAGGGCCGTCAGCGCCGCGGGATGTTCCGGAGGTTGCTCCTGGCCATGCTCACGGCCTCGCCGGCGCCCCGGTTGAGCACCACCTTGGACATCGCCGTGGCGAACCCGAGGATCTGGGCGCCCTTGATCTTCGGCGGGAGGGAGAGCGCCTTGGGATCGGTGATCAGTTCCACCAGGGAGGGCCCCGGATGGGCAAACGCTTCCCGGTAGGCGGTCTCGATGCGGGACGGGTCGGTAACGCGGACGGCGTGGAATCCCAGGGCCCGGGCCACCGCGGCATAGTTGGCATCGGGCACGTCGACGCCGAAGTCCGGGAGTCCGTCCACCAGCATCTCCAGCTTGACCATGCCCAGGGTGGAGTTGTTGAACACCACCACGTTGACCGGGAGCCGGTGCGCGGCCACGGTAATCAGCTCACCCAGCAGCATCGACAGGCCGCCGTCGCCCGAGACGGACACCACCTGGCGCCCGGGGTAGGCCAGCTGGGCGCCAATCGCATGCGGAAGCGCGTTCGCCATGGAACCGTGCAGATAGGAGCCAATCAGGCGGCGCGTACCGAGCGGGTTGATGTAGCGTGCGGTCCAGACATTGCACATGCCGGTATCGGCGGTGAAGATCGCGTCCTTCGCCGCCACCTGGTCCAGCACCGATGCCGCGTACTCAGGGTGGATTGGTTCGGTCTTCTCGACCTTCCGCGTGTAGGCGCCGACGGCTTTGTTCATGAGCCGGTCGTGCTTCTTGAGCATCGCATCGAGGAAGCGGCGGCTCTTCTTCGGCGTCAGCAGCGGCATCAGCGCCGCCAGGGTGGGCAGCACGTCGCCGTGGACCGCGACGTCGACGTCGGTCCGCCGGCCCAGTTTCTGTGCCGCCCGGTCCACCTGCGCTGTGCGGGTTCCGGGGAGGAACTGGTCGTAGGGGAAGTCGGTGCCGAGCAGGATCAGCAGGTCGGCGTCCTCGATCCCTTCGGCGGCAGCGCCGTAGCCCAGCAGCCCTGTCATGCCGATGTCGTACGGGTTGTCGTACTGCATGAAGTCCTTGCCGCGCAGCGAATGCCCGATCGGGGCGTTGACGGCTTCCGCGAGGGCAATGACCTCGTCGTGGGCGCCCTGGACGCCGGCACCCGCAAAGATCGCCACTTTGTCCGCGGCGTTGATCGCCTCGGCCAGCTCCCGGATACTCTCCGCTGCCGGCACCAGGCTGGCCGGCACAAACGTCGCAGGCAACGGAGCATCGGCGGTTGCCTCCAGCCCGGCGATGTCCCCGGGCAGGGTGACGACGGCGACCCCCTGGAGCGCGACGGCGTGCTGGATGGCGCTGTGCATGACCCTGGGCGCCTGTTCGGCGGTGCTGATCAGCTCCGAATACACCGAGCATTCGTTGAACAGCCGGTCCGGGTGGGTTTCCTGGAAGAAGCTGCTGCCGATTTGCTTGCTGGGAATGTGAGAGGCGATGGCCAGCACCGGCGCCCCGGAACGGTTGGCGTCATACAGTCCGTTGATCAGGTGCAGGTTTCCCGGCCCGCACGAGCCCGCACAGACCGCGAGACGGCCAGTCAGCTGTGCCTCTGCCGCAGCCGCGAACGCGGCAGCCTCCTCGTGCCGGACGTGGATCCAGTCAATCCCGCCTTTGGCCGCGCCGCCGGTCTTGCGGACCGCGTCGACAATCGGGTTGAGGCTGTCGCCGACAATCCCGTAGATGCGCTGCACGCCGGCGGCCTGCAGTTGTTCGATGAGCTGGGTGGCAAGTTCCTTGGCCATGGCTGGGTGCTCCCGCGGGTGGGTCGATGAGCTGACACTGGCCAATATAGTCCGTGGAGCTTCGAGCCTCCTCCAGGGGACGCTCCCTCAGCTTCCGCACCAAAACCCCGGACGCTCCCGCAGCTGATGCGCAGATGCGTCACACTGAAAACCGCCGGAACTGCGGGAGCGTCAGCTGCCGGAGTGCGCCTGCAGGAATGAGTAAACCTCGGTCTCGTCCACGCCGGGGAACGCCCCCGGCGGCATGGCGGCCAGCAGGTGCGAGTGGGCGCGCGCCGAGGGCCACGCGTTGCCGGCCCACTCCGACGTCAGGGCCGCGGGCGGACGTCGGCAGCAGCTTTCGTCCGGGCACGTCGACTTGGACCGCTCGGTGGTGTCGCGGCCCCGGAACCACTTCACCTGCGCATACGGGACCCCCACGGACAGGGAGAATTCGCCGTTGGCGGAGCGTTCCGTCCGGGCCGTGCACCAGAAGGTCCCGGCCGGGGTGTCGGTGTACTGGTTGTAGGCGCTGAACTTGTCCGGCACGTCGAAGACCACCCGGGAGGTCCAGTTCTTGCAGGACGGCTGGCCTTCGATGGCGCCGGTGTGGTCCTGCGGGAACGTCACGCCGTCGTTCTCGTAGGCCTTGTAGATGATCCCGCTCTTGTGTGTCTTCTGAAAGTGCGTCCGCAGGTCCAGGTGCTGGGTGGCGAGGTTGGTGAAGCGGTGCGCGGCGGTCTCGTAGGACACGGCGAAAGCGTCCCGGATGTCCTCCACCGCAATTTCCTTGGCCTGTTTGGCTTTCTGCAGGAACTCCACGGTGGCCTGTTCCGGCAGCAGGAGCGCGGCGGCAAAGTAGTTTGTGGCCACCCGTTGCATCAGGAAGTCCCCGTAGTTCGTAGGGGTCTGGTGCCCCAGGACATAGTGGCCCAGCGCCTGCAGCAGCACCGAACGCGGGTCGTGATCGCTGCGCGCATTCTGCGTGAGGTAAATCCTGCGGTTTTTAAGATCGGTCACCGAACGGGTGGAATGCGGCAGGTCGCCCACATGGTGCAGGCTGAACCCGAGATGCCCGGCGATGTCCGCGATGACGTGATGGGACAGCGGGCCGCTGGTGTGCCCCACCGAGGCGAGGACCTTTTGCGCTTCGGCCTCGTACTCCGGGAAGTAGTTGTTCCGCTCACGCATCATGGCGCGCAGTTCACCGTTCGCGCGGCGGGCCTCCTCCGGCGTCGCGACCTGTTCATTGAGCCGGCGCTCCAGCTCGTGCTGCAGCCCCACCATGGACTCCAGCACGTCCATCGGGAGCCGCGAACTGATGCGGATCTTGGGCAGCTTGAGGGACTCGTAGATCGGGCTCCGCTGGTAACGCTCCAGCTCAATCTCCAGGGCGGCGCGGCGGTTGGGCGGCTCCGCGCCGAGCAGCTCGTCGATGCTGACGCCGAGGGCCGCGGCGAGCTGCTGGAGCAGGCCAAGTTTGGGCTCGCGCTTGCCGTTCTCGATCAGGCTCAGCTGGCTGGGGGCCGTTCCCACCGTGGCGCTCAGGTCATCGAGCGTGAGCCCGGCGGCCTTGCGGAGGTGACGGACGCGGCGGCCCATGCTGATGACGTCCACCTCCGGGACGGCAGGCGAGGCGGCGGATGCGGGGCGGTTCCAACTGGCGGGGTGCATTTCTTGAGAATACGCGAAGAAGTGCATTTCTTTCCACCTTCTTGGTCTAGAAAGCCGCTTGAAAGTACAGAAAAGTAGGTCTTACGGAAAAGTTACACCGCACCGGATCATCCAGTCGCACTGCGAGGAAGCAGTAACACCGGCCCGGGCCCCACTAAGGAGACAAAGATGACTGCAGCATTTGAGCCCACCCAGACGCCCGAAGAGCAGGCCGCCGCGCTGGAGCTCGAGTGGGCCGCCAGCCCGCGCTGGGAAGGTGTCACCCGGGACTACAAGGCCTCCGACGTCGTCCGCCTCCGCGGCCGCGTCTCCGAAGAACACACCCTGGCCCGCCGCGGTTCCGAGAAGCTGTGGAAGCAGCTCACCACGGAACACCAGGAAGGCAAGTACACCAACGCCCTCGGCGCCCTGACCGGCAACCAGGCCGTGCAGCAGGTCAAGGCCGGACTCCGCGCCATCTACCTTTCCGGCTGGCAGGTTGCCGCCGACGCCAACAACTCCGGACACACCTACCCGGACCAGTCCCTGTACCCGGCCAACTCGGTGCCCACCGTGGTCCGCCGCATCAACAACGCCCTGCTCCGCGCCGACCAGATCGAGTTCTCCGAGGGCATCCAGACCGTCGAGGACTGGATGGTCCCGATCGTCGCCGACGCCGAGGCCGGCTTCGGCGGCCCGCTCAACGCCTACGAGCTGATGAAGTCCATGATCCAGGCCGGCGCCTCGGGCGTGCACTGGGAAGACCAGCTCGCCTCGGAAAAGAAGTGCGGCCACCTCGGCGGCAAGGTCCTGATCCCCAGCCAGCAGCACGTCCGCACCCTGAACGCGGCCCGCCTGGCAGCCGACGTTGCGGGCACCCCGTCCGTCATCATTGCCCGCACCGACGCCGAGGCCGCTACCCTGATCACCTCCGACGTCGACGACCGCGACAAGGAATTTGTCACCGGCGAGCGCACCGCAGAGGGCTTCTACAAGGTCCGCAACGGCATCGAACCCTGCATCGCCCGCGCCAAAGCCTACGCCCCGTACTCCGACCTCATCTGGATGGAAACGGGCACCCCGGACCTGGAGCTGGCCCGCAAGTTCGCCGAAGCCGTCAAGGCCGACTTCCCGGACCAGATGCTCTCCTACAACTGCTCGCCGTCGTTCAACTGGAAGAAGCACCTCGACGACGCCACGATCGCCAAGTTCCAGCGCGAACTCGGCGCGATGGGCTTCACCTTCCAGTTCATCACCCTGGCCGGCTTCCACGCCCTGAACTACTCGATGTTCGACCTCGCCCACGGTTACGCCCGTGAAGGCATGAGCGCCTACGTCGAGCTGCAGGAGAAGGAATTCGCCTCCGAATCCCGCGGCTACACCGCGACCAAGCACCAGCGCGAAGTCGGCACCGGCTACTTCGACGACATCGCTACCGCGCTCAACCCGAACGCATCCACCCTGGCCCTGGTGGGATCCACCGAAGAAGGCCAGTTCCACTAACACTTCCGACGGCGGCAACTCCGCCAGCGGACCGCACACTCCTCCGCGTGCTATTCCCCATTGCCGCCTTCGCCACTACCCACTTTGGCGGGGCGGCAATGGGGCCCCTTTTACGCACGCTTCCGGAGCATCCGGCCCGCCGTCTCCAGCGCACGTCACCACCGCCGTCGAACATTTGCTTCTCCGAGGAGAGATTGAGATGAACAGCTTCACTGACAACTTCACCATCAACGGGGTTACGTTGACCGCACAGCCGATTTGCCGGCAGAGCGAGGTCCTGACGCCGGACGCGCTGGCCTTTGTTGCCAAGCTGCACAAGGCGACTGCGGGTCGGCGGCTGGAGCTGTTGCAGGCCCGCCGCGACCGCCGCCAGCAGATCGGCAAGGGCCAGGACCCGCGGTTCCTCCGCGAGACCGAATCCGTCCGCAATGACCCGAACTGGCGCGTTGCTCCCCCGGCCCCGGGCCTGGAGGACCGCCGCGTCGAGATCACCGGCCCGGTGGACAAGAAGATGACCATCAACGCGCTGAACTCCGGTGCCAAGGTGTGGCTCGCGGACATGGAGGACTCCTCCACCCCGTCGTGGCGCAACGTCATCCAGGGCCAGCTCAACCTCACCGACGCGCTGGAGCGCCGGATCGACTTCACCTCCCCCGAGGGCAAGGAGTACAAGCTCCGCGCCGCCGAGGACCTGCCCACCATCGTGGTCCGGCCCCGCGGCTGGCACCTGCCGGAAAAGCACATGCTCATAGACGGCACCCCGATCGCCGGCGGCATCGTGGACTTCGGCCTGTACTTCTTCCACAACGCCCGCCGCCTGATCGCCCAGGGCAAGGGCCCGTACTTCTACCTGCCGAAGATCGAGAACCACCTCGAGGCCCGGCTGTGGAACGACATCTTCGTCCTCGCCCAGGACCTGCTCGGCATCCCGCAGGGCACCATCCGCGCCACCGTGCTGATCGAAACCATCACGGCCGCGTTCGAAATGGAGGAGATCCTTTTCGAGCTCAAGGACCACGCCGCAGGCCTGAACGCCGGCCGCTGGGACTACATCTTCTCGCTGATCAAGAACTTCCGCACCCGCGGCCCCCGCTTCGTCCTGCCGGACCGCAGCCAGGTGACCATGACCCAGCCGTTCATGCGCGCCTACACCGAACAGCTGGTCCGGGCCTGCCACAAGCGCGGCGCCATGGCCATCGGCGGCATGGCCGCGGCCGTCCCCAACCGCAAGGACGCCGAAGCCAACGCGATCGCCATCGAAAAGGTCCGCGCCGACAAGACCCGTGAGGCGGGCGACGGCTTCGACGGCTCCTGGGTGGCCCACCCGGACCTCGTTCCGGTGTGCCGCGAAGTATTCGACGGCGTCCTCGGCGGCCGCCCGAACCAGCTGGACCGCCTCCGTGAGGACGTCACCCCGGACGACCGCGCTTTGCTCGACATCGCCTCCACCGCCGGCACCATCACCGAGCAGGGCATCCGGAACAACATCGAGGTCGGCATCCGCTATATCGAGTCCTGGCTCCGCGGCAATGGCGCCGTCGCCATCCACAACCTGATGGAGGACGCCGCCACCGCGGAGATCTCCCGCTCGCAGCTGTGGCAGTGGATCTTCTCCCGCGCCATCACGGACCAGGGCGACGTCATCACCCGCGAATGGGTCGAGGACATGCTGGATGAGGAGTTCGCCAAGCTCGAACGCTTCGAAGGCGACCGCTTCGCCGATGCACGGGACATCTTCGAGGAAGTCACGCTGACCCCGTCGTTCCCGGCCTTCCTGACGCTTCCGGCGTACGACCGGTTCCTGCATGAAGCGCGCGACGGCGGCGACCTCCCCACCGAGGATCCCGCGCTCGTCCCCGCCTAGGGCCTGCTCAAGGCCTCAGTAAGGTGCAGATTTCCGTCTGCTGGGCTGCCATGCCCTTCGCAACAGGCACCCCCGAGATCCGGGGCGGCGGCCCAGCGACGGAAGACCCCCTCAGGGGCTCGACAATGACGTCGAGGTGACAGTTAAGGCCCATGTTCCCCGTGAACATGGGCCTTAATTCTGACCTCGGCGGGCCGTGGGCCAGGCCGCGACCTGCTGGTGAAGTGGCCCTCCTTGGTGGCAATACCTGCCAGTTGGCGCGGACTACTTGACTTCACTGTGACTACTGTTGCGCCAAGGTGCCCACGGTTACGATGTGACAACGTGAATGCACCAGCCCGCTCGGCAGGCTCTCGGCACCTCAACGGAGGCAAGCAATGGAATTCAGGTCCGACCCAGTGGCGAAAATACCAGTCAGAGCCTGCATCACGCTCGGAGCAAGAGGTACTGATGCTGCTGCGTGATTTGGGCACAGGTTTGCTGCGACGCTGGTACTTTGTCGTGGTTGGCGTCTTGCTGACCGCTTGCGCCGCACTGTTGTTGACCTCTGTTGTACCGCCAACTTACAAAGGGACCGCGCGAGTCGTGCTCATTCCGCCAGCGTCCCTGGTCACTCCGGGAGGAAATCCGTACCTGTTCCTGGGCGGTCTGGATCAAGCGCTCAGCGTGCTCAGCGTGAGGCTGGCCTCAGGTTCCGTTCAGGAAGAGATCGTGAAAGGCCACGCCGGAACTGGCTACATTGCAGAGAAGGACCTGGCGTCCTCCGGGCCAATCATGCTCATCACATCGGAAAGCGAGAGTCCGGAAAGCAGCCTTCAGGTGCTCGACGACGTGCTGAAAGTGGTACCGCAGAACCTTGTGATCATGCAGGACCAATTGAATGTTCCCTCCTCATCCCGCATCACGGCAATGACGATTGTCCGGGAGAGCGAGGCCCTCATTGACCGGAAGAGCCAGCTCCGGGCCGTGTTGGCCGTCGTAGCTCTGGGTGCTTGCATCACTGTGCTGGTGACCGGACTGCTCGACCGCCTCATCACTTCCCGGAAAGGGACCAAGCGGCGGCGACGCCAGGACATGGGGGTGCAAGATCAGCCCCTTGAGGACTATCCCCCGACGGCGCAACAAGACGGGAGCTCCAGGTCCGGGTTCCGAATCGGGCGGCCAGTCCCGGCCGAGCACGGGGCGTCCGAAGGTCCGGCCGCACTCCCGCAGGTTGAAAAGAAAGAAGAATTCCCGACCATGGCATCGAACAAATAGACGTGGCTGCCATGGCCACGCCAACGCGGGGGCGTCATGAGTTGGTCATAGCCAAATTCCGGAATCTCAACGGCCCGGACGCGGTCACCGTCATCACATGGTTTGCCATTTTCCTGTTCGTGGTTCCCACCGACCGGGGAATCCAAGCGCTTGGCAGTGCGGGTTCACCGGCCTATCTCCTGGCAATTGTGGCCTTGTTATGGTGGGCCTGGCATCGTATCCAGCGGCCCGCACTGGCCGGGCCGCAAAGCATTCAGTGGGTTCGCGCCGCGGCCTTCATCTTCGTCGGCGCGTGCGTGGCAAGCTACTCGAAATCTGCCCTGGTGGCCTTGCCGTCGTCGGAGATCAGCATCGCTGACATGGGGCTTATCAAGGTCGGAGCGCTGGTTGGCATCTTGCTCGTCGCACATGACGGGATCACGCGTGAGGACCGATTAATGGTCCTCGTGAGAAGACTCACCCTGTTCGCCGGCCTCTACGCCGGGTTAGGCCTTGCACAGTTCTTTACTGGATTGAGCTTTGTGGACACGTGGCAGATTCCTGGTCTGTCGGCGGCCGGGAATGTCGGGATTGGGGACAGAGGCGGGTTCGTGCGAGCGGCTGCGACGGCCACCCACCCCTTGGAATACGCTGTCGTGCTATCGATGATGTTGCCGTTTTGCCTGACCGCCGCAATTTACGATCGATCCCGGTCTGCTTTCCTGCGCTGGTTTCCGGTCGCCGCAATAACCCTTTCCGCGGTGTTGTCGGTCAGCAGGTCAGCTTTCATTTCCTTGGCCGCCGTTCTTCTGTTCCTGATTCCGTCGTGGACGCCCGCAGTAAGGCGGGCTGCCGGCTTCGTGATGGCAGTGGGTGCCGTCGCAGTGTATGTGGCCGTTCCCGGGATGGCCGGCACCGTTGTCGGAATGTTCTCCGCCAGTGACTCGAGCGTCGCCTCCCGGACCGACAGCTATGACGACGCAATATCCTTCCTGCTTGTCAGTCCTTGGTTCGGGCGCGGGTTCGGGACGTTCCTGCCCACCTATCGGATCCTGGACAACCAGTATTTGGCGAGCAGCATTGAAATCGGACTCGTCGGCCTCGTCAGTTTGTTGGCCATCATCGTGTCAGCCGTGGCTGTGGCCATTTCCGCCCGTCGTCATGGCAAAGGACAGCCGATGCATGCCATGGGACTGACCCTGGCCGCCTCAATGGTGGCGGGTAGCTTGAGTTTCGCCTTCTTCGACGCCTTTAGCTTTCCGCAGGCTTGCGGCACGCTCTTTTTGGTCGCCGGCCTGTGCGGCGCCTATGCAAATATCCGGCGAACGGCTGCCGCGTTGACAGACGGGCAACCATGAGACTTCGCGATCACCTACGGCACCGCGTGGCGCGTGGTCGAACCACGATTTTCCGCCGTTGGTACTTGGCCCTTGGCATAGTGGTCCTCATGTTGCCGGTCCTGATCGCTGCCCACGCGGGAACGGGCGTTTACTACTCCAAAACGGATGTGCGCTTTCTGCCGCCATTGCCGATCGAAGGCAACGTCTTTCAGGCGGACCCGCTTCAAGTTGTCCCCTTTGCGTCGATCGTGGTCCATCGCTTCAATGCAGATGACCGTGACGAAAGTCCGCGGAGTACTTCGGCCCCGCTCTACAGTTCGGGCGTCCGTACGGGCCACCTCGTCTACCTCCCCAATTCAGGAAGTCAATGGCAGGTGAGCTACAGCCGCGCTGTGATAACGGTCGAGGTTGTCGGCGAGTCCGCCGAAGACGTGGCCGTTGAGCGCGACCGCATAGTGAAGCAAATTTCGGAGCTTGCCGAGGCGACGCAGCAGGAACGGGACATCGGTCCGCAGCTCCGGATAACCACAGAGCTGGACCGAACCACGGCCTTGATAACATATGTCGGGGTACGGAATACTAGAGCAGAATTGGCGCTCACTTTTCTGACAGTCGGCTTGGCCGTGGGAATACCGCTCGCGGCGGACCCGGTCATCGTGCGCCTGCAAAAAGTGACTGGCTCGCGGACCAGGACGTACGGCGGCACTCAGCGCCGGATGCCCGCGTCCGTGTCCGGCGCCCAGGGGGAAGGCGGGACGTCGCCCCCGGTGACGTAGCTCAGTGCGCCTTGGGGACGTGCCGGAGCGAAAGCGCGGTGCCGAGGATGAACATCGCCACTGAGCCGAGCACCATCAGCAGCGGGCCGGTCCAGGTTCCCGCGACGCCGTTCACGTAGCCCAGGAGGGTCGGTGCCAGAGCACCGAAGGAGTAGCCAACCCCCTGCACGACGGCGGACATCCGGCCGGCCGAGGCCTGGTCCCGGGCCAGCCGGATGATGGCGATGAAAATCAGCGTGATACCGCCCCCCTGGGCAATACCGCCGAACGAAGACCACAGCCACCACAGCCCGGGCGCCAGCAGCAGGCCCACCGGGACGGTCAGCCACAACAGCCCCAAGGTGAGTCCGACCGCCGTCGTACTGGCGAAACGGGCCGCTAGCGGAACGCCCAGGCCGCCCACGATGGCGAGGATCTGGAACAGCGAGGAGCCTGCGCCGGCCCCCGCGGCCGTCATGCCCAGCTCATCCGCGAGGATGCTGGGCAGCCAGGCGGTCACTCCGTAGTAGGAGAATGCCTGCCCGGCGAAACCCGCGGTCAGTCCGACGGTGATCCAGCGCGATGCCGGCTTGATCCCGGCGCGTGCGGGGTCCGGGGCGGCGACGGGTTCGGGGCGGAAGGCCCGGCTGCCAAAGGCGAGCACCCACGCAGCCAACGCCGCGACAGCGAAGAGTCCGCAGGCGGCCAGGGCCAGCCTCCACCCCAGCAGCCCGGCCAACGGCGCCATCACCATGGCGGTGATGAAGGAGCCGATGTTCAGGGCGGCGGTGTAGATGCCCATGGCCGTGGCCTGCCGGGCCGGGGCGAAGTCGCGCCGGATGATCAGCGGAACGGCGATGTTGCCGATCGTGATGGCAATACCGAGAATCACGGTGCCGAGCATGACCGTGGCGCCGTTGCCCGCCGAGCGCACCATGACGCCCAGCAGCACGCCCAGCAGGGTGAGGGTGATGGCGACTTCCGCGCCGAGTTTGCGTCCGGTCAGCGAGGCCAGCGGCGAAGCAAGGGCGAAGCACAGCACCGGGATGCCGGTCAGGAGGCCCAGTTCCACCGGGGAGAAGCCGAGTTCCTGCTGCATCGGGCCGACCACCGGCGCCACGGCCACAAACGGACCGCGCATGTTCAGGGCGATGAGCCCGATGGCGGACAGCAACATCCAGCTGCGTGGCACCCTGGCGAGGACGTTGGAGCTCATGGGTGCCACGGTCCGGCCGGCGGGCAGAAATATGCTTTCATCAGTCCCATTGCTATCACGGGCCCGGACCGGACCCTGCGATTGTGACACCCTCGCACCTTCCCGGCGTCAGCCGGCGGCCTGCAAGGTTGCCTCGATCACGGCGGGCGAGAGCACGTACTGCGTGACCATCTGGCTGGCGCCCAGGATGGCGGCCTGGTCCCCGGCCATCGACAGACCGATCCGCAGGTGGGTCGTGGCCAGCGGCAGCGACCGCCGGTAGACCACCTCGCGGACCCCCGCCATGAGGTGTTCGCCGGCCTGGCCCAGACTTCCGCCGATCACGATGACGGACGGGTTGAGCAGGTTCACGACGGTGGCCAGCACGTCGCCCAGGTCCCGGCCCGCCTGGCGGAGCGCCTGGATCGCCTGCAGGTTTCCCTCGGCCACGAGCCGCAGCACGCCGCCGCCGGTATCCGCCTGCAGGCCCTGGAGAGTGAGTCCGTGCGCGACGGCTGGGCCGGAGGCGAGCGCCTCAAGGCAGCCGTAGTTGCCGCAGCGGCAAAGCACTTCGTCGCCGCGGGGCACCCGGACGTGGCCGAGGTCGCCGGCGGTGCCGTTGGCGCCGCGCTGGAGCTGGCCGCTGCTGATGATGCCTGCCCCGATGCCGGTGGCAACCTTGATGAAGAGGAAGTTCTCGTGTTCCGGCCAGTAAGCGGTCCGCTCCCCCAGGGCCATGATGTTGACGTCGTTGTCCACCAGCACGGGGACCGGCAGCGAGCGCTGGACGTGACGGACGACGTCGAACCCGTCCCAGCCGGGCATGATCGGCGGCTTCACCGGCATCCCGGTGGCGTGCTCCACCGGCCCCGGAAGGCCGATGCCGATGCCGGCGAGGTCTTTCCTGCCGCGGCCGGCCTGGCCGAGCAGGTTGGCACCTTCCGCCACGAGCCGGTCCAGCACGGCCTCGGGGCCGTCGGCGACGTCCTGGGTCAGCCGTTGCTCCGCCAGCACCGCTCCGCCCAGGTCCGTGACGGCAATGATCATGTGGGTGGCTCCGACGTCGACCGCCAGCACAACGCGGGCGGCGGGGTTGAAGGCAAAGCGCGACGGCGGCCTGCCGCCGCTGGAGCTGGCCTCGCCCGCCGGTCCGACCAGTCCGGAGTGCATCAGCGCGTCGATGCGGGACGCGACGGTGGACCGGGCCAGGCCCGTGGTGAGGGCCAGTTCGGCCCGGGTGCGGGCCTTGCCGTCGCGCAGCAGCTGGAACAGGTCCCCGGCACGGGACAGACTTCCGGCGGCCTCGGTGGCGGCGGGTTCGGTGCCGGTGGTCGTACGCATGGATAAGTGATAGCACGAAGTTCTTATGCCTGTCACGCTTCCGAAAGATCGAAACAAAGTTTGCAACTTTTGCTTGACCATCGGCAAAAGTAGTTCTAGCTTGGGGTGTGGGGCCGCTCACTCACCCCGCGTGCACCGGTTGGCACGGCGTCAGGCGGGGCGGCTGCAGCTCATCCCCCAACGACGAGGAGAGACAGTGTCATACTCGATCCAGCTCTACACGGTCCGCAAGGCCCTTGAAGAGGATCTCGCAGGAACCATCCAGCGCCTGGCCGAAATCGGCTTCACCATGGTTGAGCCCTACCGTTTCGTCGCCAAAGCCGCTGAACTGAAGCAGGCCATGGCCGAAAACAACCTCACGGCCCCGTCCGGCCACGCTCCCCTGCTCAGCGATGACCAGGACGCCATCTTTGCGGCCGCCCAGCAGCTGGGCATCGGCACGGTGATCGATCCCCACGTTCCGATCGAGCGCTGGAACACGATCGAGGACATCACGGAAACGGCCGCCCAGCTCAACGCCGCCGCCGCCAAGGGAGCCGGCTGCGGCGTGCGCGTCGGCTACCACAACCACTGGTGGGAAGTTGAGTCCGTGATCGACGGCAAAACCGCGTTGGAACACCTCGCTGACCATTTGGACCCGGAGGTCGTCCTCGAGCTGGACACCTACTGGGCTGCCGTGGGCGGCCAGAATCCGGCCGAACTCCTCGCCCGGCTGGGCGACCGGGTGAAGTTCATCCACATCAAGGACGGCCCTGTCACCCCGGACCCGTCGAGCCAGCTCGCCGTAGGCGACGGCAAGATGCCCGTCTGGGATGTGCTCGCGGCAGCAGGATCCCTCGAGGCCGGCGTGATCGAACTCGACGATTTCCAGGGCGATATGTTCGACGCCGTCCGGGACAGCTACAACTACCTCAGCGCCGGGCAGGTCTCCGCATGAGCCACGCAGCGGGAACAGCCTTCGGCCCCCTCGGATCAGGCCCCGTCGGCGTCGGCATCATCGGCGCCGGGGTCATCAGCAAGCAGTACCTGGACAACCTCACGAGCTTCCCGGACGTCAGGGTCGTCGCAATCGGGGACCTCTTCGAGGACGCCGCCGCCGCCCGCGCCGCCGAGTACGGGATCGAGAACCACGGCGGGGTTGACGCCGTCCTCGGCAACCCCGACGTCGAGATCGTCATCAACCTGACCATCCCGGCAGCCCACGTCGAGGTGGCCACCCAGGCCGTCAACGCCGGCAAACATGTCTGGAGCGAGAAGCCCTTCTCGCTGGACCGGGAAAGCGGCCGCGGGCTGCTCAAGGCGGCCGACGCCGCCGGCGTCCGCCTCGGCTGCGCCCCGGACACCTTCCTCGGCGCCGGACTGCAGACGGCGCGCCGCATGATCGAACGCGGCGACATCGGCACGCCGCTGACAGCCCTGACCCTGATGCAGTCCCCCGGCCCGGAATCCTGGCACCCGAACCCCGCGTTCCTGTTCCAGGACGGCGCCGGCCCGCTGTTCGACATTGGCCCGTACTACCTCACCACCCTGGTCCAGACCTTCGGGAGCGTCCGCCGGGTGGCCGCATTCGGCTCCAAATCCCGCGCAACCCGTGTCATTGGCTCCGGGCCCAAGGCCGGCGAGGAATTCGCCGTCACCGTCCCGACCCACGTCAGCTCCATCCTGGAGTTCGAAGGCGGAGAGTCAGGCCAGAGCATCTTCAGCTTCGATTCACCGTTCAAGCGCGCCGGCTTCGTGGAAATCACCGGTTCTGACGCCACCATCGCCTTGCCGGACCCGAACAACTTCGACGGCGACATCCGGATCTGCGCGCTCGGCGCCGACGACTGGACCACTGTCCCGTCCATCGGCTCCACCGCCAGCCGCGGCGCCGGGGTGCTGGAAATGGCCCGCGCCATCCGCGAGGGCCGGCCGCACCGGGCCCAGGGTGAGCTGGCATTCCACATCCTCGACACCATGGCCTCCATCTCCGAGTCGATCGACACCCGCGCCTTCGTGGAGGTCGAAAGTTCGGCCGCCAAGGTCCCGGCCCTGCCCGAGGACTGGGATCCCACCGCGGCAACCCTCTCCGCGTAGCAGTCCAGCCCGACCCCCACCCCAGCCCCAGCTCCACGACGAAAAACCCGGAGCAACCATAAAGAACCCCATCAAAGTCCTGTCGGCCCTGGCCGCCACGGCAACCCTGGCATTCGGCATGACCGCCTGCGGCCAAGCTCAAGCCCAGCCTGGACCGCTTCACCGAGTAGACCGGCGTGAAGGTCAAGCTTGAGGTGATCGGCTGGAACGATCTGTACAACCGCATCCTGACGGCCGTGACGAGCGGCGACGGCCCCGACGTCCTGAACATCGGCAACACCTGGGCCGTCACGCTGCAGGAAACCGGCGCGTTTGAGCCGGTGGAAGGCGCCCTCCTGGACGCGGTCGGCGGCAAGGACCGCTTCCTGAAGACCAGCTGGTCCACCGGCGGCGCCGAGGGCAAGACCCCGACGTCGGTCCCGTTCTACGGCCTCGCGTACAACATGTACTACAACCCGAAGATGTTCAAGGAAGCCGGCATCGAGACGCCGCCGGCCACCTGGGATGAGTTCGTCGCCGGACGCCAAGAAGCTGACCAAGGACACCAACGGCGACGGCAAGCCGGACCAGTGGGGCTTCACGGCCGCCGGCGCCTCGGTCTCCGCCAGCTCCCACCAGGCCTTCGCCCGCGGGCTGCAGAACGGCGGCACCCTGTTCGACAAGGACGGCAAGCCGACCTTCGACAGCGCCGCCCAGGTCGCTGGAGTCAAGCAGTGGATTGACCTGATGGCCACCGACAAGGTGATGTCGCCGTCGGACGCGGAGATCTCGGACGGCGCCAAGAAAGTCGACAACCTGATCAACGGCAAGGCAGCCATGCTGTTCGACCAGAGCCCGGTCAAGAACTTCGAGGCCCGCGGCTTCACGGACTGAGCCGTTGCCCCCGTTCCCATGATGAAGGCCGGTGCCAGCGGCCCCGAAGGCACGCAGAGCCACGTCGCCGGTATCAACCTGAGCGTGTTCAAGAACTCCAAGAACAAGGAGAACGCGATCAAGCTGACCGGCTGGCTCACCAACGACGCCGAGCAGGTCGCGCTGAACAAGGCCTTCCGCTCCCTGCCCGTGGTTACCGGCGCTGCCTCGGACGCCGCCTTCCAGACTGCCGAGGTCAAGGTTCCGGCCCCGCCCGCGGCAGGGACCGCCCCGCCGGTCCGCAGGAAGAAAAAGTCCTTCCTCCCCTGCGGCCTCGTCCTGCCGGCGGCCCTGCTCGAACTGCTCATCCACATCGGGCCGATGATTCTGGGGGTGTGGATTGCTTTCATCTCGCTCACCCAGCTCAACCTCACCAACTGGCTCAACGCCCCGTTCGTCGGCCTGCAGAACTTCGTCAACGGCCTCAACCCGGAAAGCACCATCGGCCAGGCATTCTTCAGCACCGTCGGCCGGACCATGCTTTAGACCGTCACGGTGGTTGGCTTCTCCTGGGTCCTCGGCATGGCCGGCGCGGTGTTCCTCTCCTCCAACTTCAAGGGCCGCGCCATCCTCCGGACCTTTTTCCCGGTTCCCTACGCCCTGCGCGCCTACGTGGGCACCATCGCCTGGGCCTTTATGTTCAACCAGCGCGACGGCGCCGTGAACCAGATCGTCGTCGACACCCTGCACCTTTTCGGCGACGACCGCCCCTTCTGGCTCCTGGGCCAGAACTCCTTCGGGGCCATGATCGTGGTGAACGTCTGGCAGCTGTGGCCCTTCGCGTTCCTGATGCTGATGGCCTCCCTGCAGACCGTCCCCGCCGACGTCTACGAGGCCGCCTCGATCGACGGTGCCTCGCTGTGGCAGCAGTTCCGCACCATCACCTTGCCGATGGTCCGCCCCGCGAACGGCGTGCTGCTGCTGGTGATGTCGCTCTGGACCTTCAACCAGTTCAATATCCCGTTCGTGCTCTTCGGCGCGGCATCCCCGAAGGAAGCCACCCTGGTCTCGCCGCTGATCTACCAGAATTCCTTCGGCAGCTGGAACTTCGGCCTCGGCGGCGCCATGAGCGTCCTGCTCCTGATCGCCCTGTTCATCGCGTCCTTCTTCTACATCCGCATGGTGCTGCCCAAGGGGGCCGACAATGATTGAGACCCGCAACTTCCGCATCCTGCGGAACATCGTCCTGACCATCCTGTCCCTCTGGGTCGCCATCCCGCTGTACGTCGTGGTGTCCAGCTCGCTCAAGCCCCTCAAGGACGTTTCCGGGCTGTTCCAGTGGATCCCGGACGAGCTCACGGCCGCACCGTACTTCGACATCTGGACCACGGTGCCGCTGGCCAAGTACTTCCAGAACAGCCTCATCATCACCGTCGCCGCCACCGTGTGCTCGGTGACCGTCGCCGTCCTGGCCGCGTACGCCGTCGCCCGTCTGCAGTTCCGCGGCCGCCGCGCCTTCAGCCTGACCGTGCTGTCCACCCAGATGTTCCCGGGCATCCTGTTCCTGCTGCCGCTGTACCTGATCTTCACGCAGATCCGGAACATCACCGGGCTGCAGCTCCAGGGCTCGTACCTGGGCCTGATCATCACCTACATGACCTTCACCCTGCCGTTCGCCATCTGGATGCTGACCGGGTATTTCGCCGCTATCCCCAAGGAACTTGAAGAAGCCTCGATGATCGGCGGCACCGGCCGGATGGGCGCCCTGTTCCGGGTGATCCTGCCGGTGGCCAAGCCGGGCATCATCGCCGTGGCGGTGTACTCTTTCATATCCGCCTGGGGGGGAAGTCCTGTTCGCCTCGGTCCTGACCAACGAGGCGGCCAAGAGCTCCATCATCCAACTGGCCGGCAACCCCGCCGCCGCCCCTGCACCGACCGCCTGCCCCGAAGGAGCCTGACATGGCCCGCCCGTACACCCTGTTCACCGGCCAGTGGGCCGACCTGCCCTTCGAGGAAGTCGCGCGCCTGGCGTCCGGCTGGGGTTACGACGGCCTGGAGATCGCCGTCTCCGGAGACCACCTGGACGCCTGGCGCTGGGACGAGCCCGGCTACGTCGAGTCCAAACTCGCGGTGCTTCAGAAGTACAACCTCAAGGTCTGGGCCATCTCCAACCACCTCAAAGGCCAGGCCGTCTGCGATGATCCGATCGACTTCCGGCACGAGGCCATCGTCGGGGCCAAGGTCTGGGGCGACGGCGACCCGGAAGGCGTCCGCCGTCGAGCCGCCGAGGAAATGAAGCACACCGCCCGCCTTGCCCAGGCGCTGGGCGTCAATACCGTCGTCGGATTCACGGGCTCCTCGATCTGGCAGTACGTCGCGATGTTCCCGCCCGTCCCGGCGTCCGTGATCGAGGCGGGGTACCAGGACTTCGCCGACCGCTGGAACCCCATCCTGGACGTCTTCGACGAATGCGGCGTCCGCTTCGCCCACGAAGTCCACCCGTCCGAGATCGCCTACGACTACTGGACCACCGTCCGCACCCTCGAAGCCATCGGCCATCGGGAAGCCTTCGGTCTGAACTGGGACCCCTCCCACTTCATGTGGCAGGGCATCGACCCCGTCTCGTTCATGTGGGACTTCAAGGACCGGATCTACCACGTCGACTGCAAGGACACGAAGCTGCGCCCCACCGGCCGGAACACCGTCCTGGGATCACACCTGCCCTGGGGCGACCCGCGCCGGGGCTGGGACTTCGTCTCGGCCGGCCGCGGCGACGTGCCCTGGGAATCGTCCTTCCGCGCACTGACCGCGATCGGCTACGACGGCCCCATCTCGATCGAATGGGAGGACGCCGGCATGGACCGCCTCCACGGCGCCCCGGAGGCCCTCGCCGCGCTGAAAAGGTTCGACTTCCCGGCGTCGAACACCTCCTTCGACGCCGCGTTCAAACAGCAGTAAATTAGACTGCCTTCATGACCCACACCATCCGTAAGGCAACAGCGGACGACGCCGGACCACTGGCTGCGCTTGCGGCGGTCACCTTCCCGCTGGCATGCCCACCGTCGTCGTCACCGGAGGATATCGCCGCGCACGTGGCCAACACTCTCAGTGAGATTCACTTCCGGAACTATCTGGCGGACCCTGAGGTGACCATCCTCGTGATCGACGACACCGGCGCGTTGCGCGGCTACAGCCTTCTGGAAAACCGGCCCGCGCAGGACCCGGACGTTGCATCGGCCCTGACACTGCTCCCCTCCATCGAACTCAGCAAATGCTACGTCCATCCTGACTATCACGGGCTCGGCGCGGCCACGGAACTCATGCGCGCCTCCATACAGGCCGGAACAGAAACGGGCGCGGCCGGGATTTGGCTGGGAGTCAACAGCCAGAATGCCCGGGCAATCCGCTTCTACGAGAAATCCGGTTTCAGTAAGGCGGGCAGCAGATCGTTTCGGCTAGGGACGACCATCGAGCACGATTTTGTCCTGGAAAGGGCTATCCCGCAGTCCCTCCAGCCCTTCAGCCGCGGGTAGGCCGGGGCGCCACGTTCCGCGCACGAGACCGACGTCCGGCGTGAAGCCCCTCCATAGGTAAGGTATCTTCTCGTGATCCCCGGTGGCGATCAGGTCATCCACGGGCTGTCGCTCCCGGATGAGGAATGTCAGGACCCTAAACCGTCGGGTTGTTTTCCGTCCTTGCGAGCAAGCGGCGTCCTCAGGCGACATGCGGAAGGCCGCTGCCAACCGGTGGTTCCCATCCAGCACCAGCCGTTTTGTCTTGCCGGTCCCCTCATCAAGGCAGAGTTCGTAGGCGAGAACGCAGACTGTGGGCGACGATTGCGACTCGAGCACGTGGCTCAGGTTGGCGATGCCCTTGGTGCGCATCCCATGCGGCAGGTTGCCGTGTTCGAGCGCGTTCGGCCACAGCGGGGTTGATGCATTGACTTGCAGCTTGTCGTACTGAGCCCTCTCATTGAGGCCGCCACCCAGTACATTGGCAGGTGCCGGCTGGCCATCGGCCATCTGCCGGACGTACCAGGGGGCCAGCCACTCATGGGCCGCTGCGATATCGGCGAGCTCGACCTCGCAAGAGAGGTTCTCGGCATTTTTACGAAGGACCTCCCAATCGTGCAGCACAGTGAGCTCGTCCCGGTAGAGCATCTGCAAACGATCGAGGCGCCGGATGGTCTCTTCCTTCTCCGGACGGCTAATGTTGGGCCGCCGGGAGTGCCTCAACTTCGTGACGTCCCACACCGCTGAAAGAGGACGGCTTTCATGGATCGACAGATCCGGCCCGGCGTTCTCCCGCAGGTCGCGGCCAAGCAGCTCAATGAAGCCAACGTGGTCCGCGACGGGCACCAAATCGGGATCTCGCAGACGACCCGCCCGGGTGAAGGCGAGCTTGTCTGTCTCGGCCACGACGCTGGCCGTTCCCTCTAATACCCGCGCCCAAACTGAGCGTGCCAGGCTATCGGAGTGCAAGAAGGTCGAGAAAGCGAGGTTGTTATAGGCGTCGCTGACTGACTTCGCGAGCTCCTTCTGCACCGTCGCTTCCGCGTACGGGTAGTGCTGCAACGCCGCCCGCGCGTCTGCCGCTACTCGCAGCGATGCTGCCTCCGACCCCGCGAGGCTGCGTGCGCTGCTCATAGCCAGCCGTCCGGCGGACGTGATGAGGTCGGCATTGGCCAACGCCTCAGCACGCTTCTGCGCGTTGCTGTTAACCTGCTGGGCCAGAAAGAAAAAATAGATGCCAAGCAGGAGCGAAATCGTGAGGTTGAACCAGTCTGCAATGGTCCAATTGTCGGAATCCACGGCCTTTACGACGGCGGCGGCGACGACGATTACGCTGATGAGCAGCAAACCAATCACGAGGTAAGCAACGCGCCGCCCAAAGTGTTGTCCCGCGCCACGCATGGTGTCCCCGTTCGTCCGCCCGCAAATGCCCCGTATGTTAGGGAGATCTTAGTTGGACAACGGGGCATACACGTGAACGAACCAGGTAAAGGACTCATTGCTGCAATTGAGGAGCAGCGTCAAGTCGTTGCGGTGCACGCATCGGAAGACATGCCGGAATTCGAACGAGCTGTAGAAGTCCTGCCAAAGTTGCAGATGCAGCTGGGTCTTGGCCGGTTTCTGGGCGCGCTGGCCGTCGATCACAAGCCCAGGCTGCTCTACCGCTTCCTCCTCACGAAGTGCTCGCCCGTCGCAGTGCTCGGACCCCAGGTGGTTCTCAAGGTCTATGGGGACCGCCCCCGGGGCGAAGGGCCGCTCCAGCAGGCCTGGCGGGCCAGGGGCCTGGATGTTCCGAGGCTGGTGTGCGGCGAGGCCGGCGATTGCAGCTGGTTGTTGATGGAGCATCTGGAACTGCGTCCGGCCGCGACCGTCCTTACCGATCAGTTGGCGCTCGTGGACCAACTGGCAAACTTGGGCAGGACCATGCACCGTCCGATCCGCGATGTGGAGTCGCTGCTCCGACCTCTCGAAGAGGTGATGGTCCCGCGCTGGAAAGAAGCGGTGGCCTCACTCCTTGGATCAGGGCAGAACGTTCCCTCCTCGTGGCTGGCCAGGGCCGCTGCCGCATACGCAAGCGGGAGAGCAGTTCCCCTGCACGGCGATATGGCGCCGGCCAACCTGGGCAAAAGTAGGAGCGGGCGCTTGATCGTCTTCGACGCGTCAGCGCTTCAGGGCGCCGCCTCCTTCGACGCGGCGCGATGGTCTGCGCGGGCAGGCCCGGGGGGAGTTGGACCCGAAGCTCTACTCAGGCGTTGGATATCTGTCGAGAATCTGCCGTCGGATCGGGAGCCGTGGGACCTGCTTGCGGCCGAGTGCGTGTTGGAAGCCGGCTCACGCGAGATCGTTCGGTCGCGCGGCTCGCAGGGGAGCCTTCGGATGCCCCAAGGAGCTGCTGCGGCCGGTGTATCGGAGCTGCTCACCGTTGCCTCCAAACACTGGTTTTGAGTCACAGTGTGTTGTGCGGTGGACTCGATTGGACCCGGATTCCCGGCAATTTGCGCAGGGTTGGTTTAGTCGCAGGTCCCTTTGTGGGGTATCTAACACAGCCCGCCGGGGAATGGAGCCGGACCCCTGGGGGTTGTGGCGATCATGAAGATTGAAATCTGGTCCGACGTCGCGTGCCCCTGGTGCTACATCGGCAAACGCCGCTTTGAAACAGCCCTCGCGGCCTTCCCGCACCGCGAGTCTGTGGAGGTGAAGTGGCGCAGCTACCAGCTGGATCCGTCCCTGCCGGACCACTACGACGGCACCGAACTGGACTACCTGAGCACCCGCAAGGGCATGGCCCCGGCTGAGGTCGCAGGCATGTTCGCGCACGTGGCAGCGCAGGCCAAGGGCGAGGGCCTCAACTACCGCTTCGACGACGTCGTAGTCGCCAACAGCTTCACCGCCCACCGGCTGATCCACTTGGCCGCCACGCACGGGCAGCAGGACACCGCGAAGGAACGCCTGCTCAGCGACCACTTCGAGCGGGGCCTGGACATCGGCAGCCGGGACTACCTGACCTCATTGGGGCTGGATCTGGGGATCGGCGCCGCCGAACTGGACGAACTGTTCACCACCGACAAATACGCCGACGACGTCCGGCTGGACTTCGAGGAAGGCCGCGCGCTGGGCGTCACCGGCGTCCCGTTCTTTGTGATCGACCGCAAGTTCGGGCTCTCCGGCGCCCAGCCCGCCGAGACGTTCACCACCGCCCTTGAACAGGCCTGGCAGGACAGCCGCCCGCTCGAGATGGTCAGCTCAGCCGGCAGCAGCGACCCCACCGGAACCGCAGCGGCCTGCGGCCCGGAGGGCTGCGCCACCTAAAGATTGCAGCAGCCCGGCGACAAACCGCATTTTGCTGACAGATCGCGCTAAAGTGTCCGTATGCCCAGGATTTCGGCCGCGAGCAACGCCGCCCAACGCGCCGAGACCCAACGCCGTATCCTGACTGCGTTCGGCGAGCTCCTCTTCACGCACGGCCTGCCGGGGCTGACCATGACCGACGTCGCACGGCACGCCCGGATCGGCCGCACCGCCGTGTACAACTACTACGCGGACATCGAAGAGCTGCTCATCGCCTATGCGCTGGACGAGACCGAGCGTTTCCTGGTTGACCTGAGGGAGTGCCTGGATTCGCTGGAAAACCCGGTGGATCGCCTGGCCCTGTATGTGCGCGCCCAGGTCGAGGACCTCAGCCGGCGCCACCTGCCGCCCGGCCCCGCGATGGGCGCAGTGCTCTCCCCGGCGTCGTTCGCGAAACTTGCCGACCACGTCGGGGAACTCAGCGTGCTCCTGCAGGGCATCCTGCGGGACGGAGTCGCCCAGGGATACCTTCCGGAGGCGGACATCACCCAGCTCGCGCAGCTCATCCACGGCACGCTATCCTCCAGCGCTGCACGGGGCGACGGCGCTGGCGAGGACTCCGGGGCGGAGGCCCGGCTGGCCCGCACTGTGCGCTTCGTCCAGCTCGGCGCCGGCGCACGGTTCGACGACGACGGCCGCCCCCTCCGCCTGCATTCCTGACGCCCGGGGACCGGCCGCTCCGGCGGACGTGGCTAACTGCCGGGGGCGGGTGACGCCGTCGGCGTCACGGTCCCCGGCTCGTCCACTATCCGCCGGTCCTCGCGCGGGCAGCTGAGCTGGCCGGGCGTCTGGTCGACCAGTTCCGGCTTCGCGAGTTCCTTGAAGTCTCCGGTGAGGATGACGTCCACGCTGGGGTCCGTCCGGGCGTCCTGGAAATAGTCCGAGCCCGGCAGGTTGCGCTGCACACTGAACGCCGCCGACTGTCCGGCAGCGCCGGACACGACCAGCGCCACCCCGCGGTAGCCCGACGTCGTGTTGGCGACGGCGCCGACCACGAACTTGCGGGCCGCGAACTCGTCGGCCACCGTGCGGGCCAGACCCGGACGGGACGTGGAGTTGAAGACATTGAGGTTGATCTTCTCCGGCGGCGTGTAGTCAAAGCGCGCCTCCGGGCAGACGGAGGCCGCCGCCGCCTGGCTGCGCTCCGCCGTCGGAACCTTGATCTGGCCGTTCATGATCGCGAGTGCGACCACAATCGCGGCGGCAACCAGACCGACGAGGAGCACCAGGACGACGCCGTGCAGGATGCGTCGCCGCATCCTGACGGGATTGTCGTGCAGTTCGTCATCCTCCACGAAGGTGGCCCGCAAGTCCGAGCCGGTAATGACCTGGTGCCCGTGCAGGACGGTGACGTCCTTCGGCTTTCTAGCCATTTATCACCAGCACGCGCGCGTGGATCGCCGTGCGCTGGTGCAGTGCGGTCCGGACGGCGCGGTGCAGGCCGTCCTCGAGGTAGAGGACGCCGCGGTATTCGACGACGTGCGGGAACAGATCCCCGAAGAACGTGGAGTCTTCTGCCAGCAGTGCCTCGAGGTCGAGCGTGCGCTTGGTGGTCACCAGATCGTCCAGCCGGACCGGTCGCGGCGGCAGTGCCGCCCAGTCCTTGGGCGTGCTGTAACCATGGTCGGGGTACGGGCGGCCCTCGCCCACGGCTTTGAATATCACCATGCAAGCCTAAGGAACTTGGAGGGCCAAAGGAATCCACGACTCCCGCTGCCGGGAGGTTGTAGCCAAACGGTAACCATTTGTCACACCATCTTGTCCTTACTGTCACAGCCAAGACCTTGCCGGCGGCGGAGTCCACACCACATGCAAAGATGCCTGCAGGCTGGGAGAATGGGGACATGACAACTCCCGAGACCTCAGCTTCCCTCTCGCCGTCGGCTCCTCCGCTGGCGCTGTTGCTCGACGTCGACGGTCCTGTGGCAAGTCCCGTCACCCGCACGGTGCAGCCGGCGATCATCGCGGACCTGCTGGCGCTGGCCGCGGCGGGAATCCCGGTGATCTTCAATACGGGCCGCTCGGCTGCCTTCATCCGCGAACAGGTGATGGAGCCGATGATCGCGGCGGGGATGCCGGCCGGCACCCTGATCCACGCCGTGTGCGAGAAAGGTGCTGTCTGGTTCAGCTACACCGCCACGGGCCCCGGGGCAGTCCATGTCGATCACGAACTGGCCATCCCGCGAGCGTTCGGGGACGACGTGCGCCGGCTTGTGGCCGAGGATTACGCCAGCCACATGTTCTTCGACGAAACCAAGCAGGCCATGGTCTCGGTCGAGCAGCACATCGCCGTCGAGAACTCCGACTACCGGGCCGAGCAGCAGCTCTTCGACGCAGATGCCATGGAACTGATGGCACGGCATGGCCTCGGAGTGGTGCGCCTGGACCACCATGCCCCGGACTCCGATGACCGGATCGATTACCGCGTGGATCCGACCATCATCTCCACCGATATCGAGTCGGTCCGGCTCGGCAAGGACCTCGGCGCGAGCCGGGCCGTCGAGCTGCTGGCGGCGCAGGGCGTCACCCCGCAGGCCTGGCGCACGGTGGGCGATTCCCGGACCGACTACGCCATGGCCGACTGGCTGCACCACAACGACCACCCGGTGAAACATGTCGATGTCCGGCCCGCCGACGGCGTCCCGGTGAAACCGTACGAGGTACTCACGGCGGCGGATCTGGGGCTGGGCGAGGACGTCATCCACGACGACGCCGGGGCCGCTTTCCTGCGCAGCTGGCGGCTGGCCCTCCTGGGCTGACCCAGCGGGCTGAACCCTCGCGGAACCACGCGTTCCGGGGTGGACGACGGGCTCTGGCGGCCCACACTGGCGGCGTTTCAGCCGCGGATAATCCAGGCGATTTTGGGGCGGACGTTATCATGCAAGTAGGGACACATTCACGCAAAGAATCACGGAGAATCGAAATTACAGACGCATTGGTCCAGGACGAGATCTACTACGGCAGCCGGGCATCCGTTGATGCCCACGATGAGGTTACGTCCGCGGCTGCCGTGGCGAGATTCCGGACCCGCCAGGACGTTGTGCGCCGGCGGGGCCGGTATGGCCTGATCAACGGGAACCGCACGCCGTACCAGGCCATGGTCGAGGATTTGATGTTCATCCGGTCAGTGCTTGACGCCGCCGGCCTCGACTATCTCCTGGTCCGCGGCAACAACGACAGGCCTGTCATCGCCGTGGACTGGAAGGACCGCAAGGAACTCCGCGGCGCGCTCGTGGAGGCCTGCCACGACGAGCCCTTCTACTCGATGAGCGTCGACGCCAAGAAGAAGTCCTCGGTGCTGGTGGCCGACGGCGAACTCTCCCCCAACCGGCAGTCCCGGATTTTCCGGCTGTACCGTCCCCGGGTCGAGCCGGAGGGCGGCTTTGAGTTCGGCGCGTCGGCCGGCGTGCAGCTGGAACTGTGGAGTTTCGAAGGTGACCAGCTGATCCTCCCGATCGAGAACTCGCTGACCCGCCGGACGCTGCTGGCCCAGGACGCGGTCCGCGGCACGGTGGAGCGTTACGGCCACACGTGGCCCACGATCGAGAACATGTTCGCGGACCACGCCAGTGACATCAGCTTCGACATCGATCTCGTCTTCTCCTGGGTGGACGGCAGCTCCCCGGAGTACATCGCAGCGCGGCGCGCACGGATGGCCGGCGTCGTGGTGGGCGAAGGTGACGACCACGAGGCCCGCTTCCGCCAGATCGACGAACTCAAGTACGCGCTGCGCTCGGTGTACATGTTCGCGCCCTGGATCCGCCGGATCTTCATCGCCACGGACTCCCCCACTCCCGCGTGGCTGGCCGACCACCCGGGAGTGACGATCGTCCGCAGCGAGGAGTTCTTCGCCGACCCGTCCGTGCTGCCCACCCACAACTCGCAAGCGGTGGAGTGCCAGCTCCACCACATCGAAGGGCTGTCCGAGCACTTCCTGTACTCGAACGATGACATGTTCTTCGGCCGCGCCGTCGGGCCGGACATGTTCTTCACGCCCGGCGGCATCACGAAGTTCATCGAAGCGGAGACCCGGATCGGGCTTGGGGACAACGACGCCGAGCGCAGCGGCTTCGAGAACGCCGCCCGGGTGAACCGCAAGCTGCTCTGGGACCGGTTCGGCCGGATCACCACCCGACACCTGGAGCACACGGCTGCGCCGCTGCGGCGCAGCGTCGTGGCCCGGATGGAGCAGGAGTTTCCGGCCGAATTCGCCAAGACGGCGGCCAGCACCTTCCGCGCGGCCGACAACATCTCGGTGACCAACTCGTTCTACCACTACTACGCGTTGCTGACCGGCCGGGCCGTCACCCAGACGGCGGCAAAGGTGCGCTACGTGGACACGACGGCCAGGGCCGGACTGAACTACCTGCCCAAGCTGCTCGCCAAGCGGAACATGGACTTCTTCTGCCTTAATGACGGAAGCTTCCCCGAGGTTGCGGCCGAGGAACGGGCCGAGCTCGTGACGGACTTCCTGGAGAAGTATTACCCGATCAAGGCGCCCTGGGAAAAGTAGCCAGGCGGGCGGCGGGAGCGGCCACGAGCCGGCCCGCCGTCGCCCCGGTGCGGGTCCCGCTAGTTGCGGGCGGTCAGCCGCCGGCTATCAGAGGTCCGGGCCGGTTCCTCGAGCTTCGCCTTGCTCGGGATGCGGATCCCTGCCGCCGCAATCCGTCGCTGCGTTTCCTCGGCGGAGACGAGCTCGCCGACGGCGGGGGTGTCCCCGAGCAGAACCACGGAGTGCACGATCGTGTGTTCATAGACGTGGACGAGGTTGAACGCCTGGCCGCCGTTGCGCCCGCGGGTTCCGCCAACCGGAACGTTGAGGTCCTGCGTGTAGCAGGTGGCCGAGGCCACCGAGACAGGAATCCCGGCGAACGTCGCCGTCGTCGAATAGTGCAGGTGGCCGCCCAGAATGGCACGGACATCGGAGTTCCGCAGGACCCCGGCCAGTGCCGTCTGGTTCCGCAACTCCACGAGGACCGCGAGATCCAGGACCGAAGGCACGGGCGGGTGGTGCAGGGCAAGGATGGTCCCGTCCGGGGCGGGTGTGGCGAGTTCGGCCGCGAGCCACTCCAGCTGCTCCGGGCTCAGCTCACCGTGGTGGAAGCCCGGGACTGACGTGTCGAGGGTGATGATCCGCAGCCCGTTGATGAAGTACGTGTGGTCCACGGGGGCGTCGTCGGCAGGCAGGTCCAGCAGGCCGGTGCGGAAGTTGGCGCGGTTGTCGTGGTTTCCCATCGCCCAGATGACTTTCGCACCCAGGGCCTTGCAGGCGGGCTCGACGATCGCCCGGAGCTTCGCGTACGCCTCGGGTTCGCCGCGGTCAGCGAGGTCGCCGGTGAAAATCACGGCCTCGGGACGCGCGCCGGACGCCCGCACTTCGTCAAAGAGTTGTTGGAGCAGGGCGTCGCTGTCGACCACACCATGCAACGGTGCCGGACCGCCCAGCAGGTGGGGGTCACTCAGATGGAGTAGAAAATGACGTGGCCGGGGGTGTTCGGCCTCGATGAGCTCCATGGCTACCTTCCTGGTTGGGTGGAGGCTGTAGCCCCCAACTTCCCTCTCAGTAATGTCTATCCAACCAGACATTCGGCCAACAATGCGCAAACTCCAGTAGGCATGTTTGAAAAAATGACAACAACGAGTAATCCGCCGGACACATACCTGCTCCGGTATGTGTCCGACGGAATGTGCTTACTCAGGTACTCGGCGGCTAGCTCAGGTAGCCGTTCGGGTTCAGCACGTACTTCGTGGCGGCACCGGCGTCGAACTCCGCGTAACCCTTCGGCGCCTCCTCCAGCGTGATCGCCTTCGCGTTGACGTTCTTGGCGATATGGACCTTGTCGTGAAGGATCGCCATCATGAGCTGGCGGTTGTACTTCATCACCGGACACTGGCCGGTGGTGAAGCTCAACGATTTGGCCCAGCCGGTGCCGAGGCTGATCGAGAGCGCCCCCTTCTTGGCAGCCTCGTCGATGCCGCCCGGATCCCCGGTGACGTAGAGGCCGGGAATGCCCAGGGCGCCGCCGGCGGCGGTGATTTCCATCAGCGAGTTGAGCACCGTTGCCGGCGCTTCCTTGGCGTCGTGGCCGTGGCCCTTCGCTTCGAAGCCGACGGCGTCGACGCCGCAGTCGACCTCCGGGACCCCCAGCAGCTGTTCGATCTGCTCGGCCGGCCCGCCCTGGGACAGGTCCACGGTTTCACAGCCGAAGCTGCGTGCCTGCTTCAACCGGTCCGCGTTCATGTCCCCGACAATGACCACCGCGGCACCCAGCAGCTGGGCACTCGTGGCCGCCGCGAGGCCGACCGGCCCGGCACCGGCGATGTAGACCGTGGAACCGACACCGACGCCTGCACTGACGGCTCCGTGGAAGCCTGTCGGGAAAATGTCCGAGAGCATGGCCAGATCCAGGATCTTTTCGAGTGCCTGATCCTTGTCCGGGAACTTCAGCAGGTTCCAGTCCGCATACGGGACGAGGACGTAGTTGGCCTGTCCGCCGACCCAGCCGCCCATGTCCACGTATCCGTAGGCGGCACCCGGACTGAGGTGTACTACTGATGTGAGACAGTCTTTGAAAGGATTGTTCCCATGTCTTCCCGTCCCACGTTTTCTGATGAGTTCAAGGCTGATGCTGTTGATCTCGTGATTACT